>CAYUHB010000054.1:0-5946 GCA_964444355.1 uncultured Methanosarcinales archaeon | reverse complement strand
AGAAAAACTGGAAGAAAAAGAAGTAAAACGGCTGAAAGACCTCGAACTTGAAGAACTGCTCGCAACAGCGCCAAAAGAACAAGCATTCCACGAAGTAGCGCACAGACCAGTAGAAGACCTCGCAGATGAACTGAAAAAGATATACAACAGGCAAAAAGAAACAGGAATAGAAAAACAAGAAGACAGAGAAATGCTCTACGCAATCAGAAAAGGATTTGAACTCAAAAGAGAAGAAGGATATGCGCCTGCAACAGCCAAAGACAAGCACCTAATGACGGAAGCAGAGCAATGGGCAGAAGAAATGTACAAAGGCGGAGCAGGAACATACAAAAGAACGCCGGTCTGATTCTTGAGACAGAATTGACATAAATGTTTAAATACTCCAGTAGCCAAAAGTGTATACTATGGCAGAGTTCAGAACAATGTATTACGGACCGATGGACAGGGAATACCACGAAGCAATAACAGAAACACCACCATCAACATCATTAGAAGAACCCATCTTCCCAATATCACAATTAGGAGAAACAGTGCCAGAACACGATCCTGCAGGCAGATTCAAAAACATAATCCAATCAACACAAGCAGCAATCAGAGGAGGAGCAGGAACAATACAGCTCGTCCTAATGACTCCGATGGAAAGCGCAATAGGCGGAAGACCAAAAGCATACGGCAAAGAAGTAAGAGAAGCACTCAAAGAAGTAGCACTCGCAAGCCAAGTAAACATCGCGGGAGTAGAACTGCCAACATCACTCAACAACCTCGCAGGATTCGACTACCAGCAACTGGTATTCTCAGACGAAAAAAGAAAACAAAGCCTTGACGAAGTCAGGGACGCAATAAAGTTCGCAGCAGATGTAGGCAGAGGAGGAGGAGTAGACGTAGTAAGCTGGGAATTCCCGCGATCAGTCAACGAAGCAAAATGGAATGAAAAAGGAGTATTCAAGCAGGAAGGAGAACAAAGAATAGGCTGGCTCGTAGACGAAAGAACAGGAAGAACAGTACAGTTCAGAAAAGACGAAATACAGCACATCCCCTACGAAAGAGACACCTTTGAGAAAATGGAGCCAACAACAGCAGAATTTGCAAGAGCAAAAGAACTGAAGCTGACAGAATTCACCTGGGACGACTTCAAAAACTGGGCAGAAAAACAAAGCAAAGAACAAGGCAAAGAAATCAGACCAGAAGAACTCTACATCAAAGTACAACTCGAAGGACAAATAAGATCACTTGAAGGCTGGAGAGCAACATACCTGGACAACGCAGAGACTATGGGTGAAAAAAAGAAAGAGGCAGAAGAACAGCTAAAACTAGCAAAAACAGAAGAGCAGAGAAAAGCAGCACAAGAATCACTAAAAAGAGCAGAAGAAAAATACAAAGACTTTCTCAACACAGCATACGGACAAGCACAACAGATAGAAGAACTAAAAGAAAGAATAAGACACCTCAAACCAATAGAAGACTACGCGCTCAAAAGAAGCACAAGAACATACGCAGAAGCAGGAGTAACAGCAATGAGAGAATACGAAACAGGCAGGGAAAAAGGAACAATAACAAAACCATTGTATGTAGGACCTGAAATCGGATGGCCGGGATATTTCGGAAGCCATCCTGACGAATTCGTAAAACTGATAAAAAAATCAAGAGACGAAATGGTCAACCTCCTCACAAGCCCAACAATCAAACAAATAAGACCAGACGGAAAAGAAGAAATTTTAACAAACAATTACTTCGACCCAAGCCTGGACAAAGAAAGAGCAAAAGAACTCGCAGAAAAACACATCAAAGGAATGTTCGACACAAGCCACATGGGAATGTGGCTCTCACACTTCAAACCAGAAAAAGACCCAGACACAGGAACACTTGAAACAGAAGACAGAAGAATCCAAAGATTCAGAAAATGGTACACTGAAGAAGTAGAAAAGCTTGCAAAAACAGGAGTGGTAGGAGGAATACAGCTCGTAGACAGCATGTCAGGAGCGCACGGGCACCTGCCGCCAGGACAAGGAATCTTCCCGGTAAAAGAAACAGCACAAATATTCAAAGACAACAAATTCTCAGGATACCTGGTTTCAGAAGGACACGAAGAAGAAAAATTCGGCGAAGGAAGAATAAGACTGAAAACCTGGCAGATGGCAGGAGCGACAGTAGGAGCAGGATACTTCGGCGGACCGCCATTAAGATTTGGACAGGTAGAGCACGCATACTTCGGAAGAACGTACTCGCCAATGTTCATGTTCGGAGGATACGCGCCAAGCAACGAGTTCAAACTCTGGAGCGAAATACCGCTGGAGTAGTTCAGATAGAAAATTTTAATAAGCAGTTCTCACATGACATGATAAAAATGATTCTGGATTGCGAAAAAACACTAGAAGCCCGGATTGAAGACGAAGTCAAACCAGCAATAGCTGCGATAATAGACGACACGCTTGAAGTCCTTACTCCAGTAATCGAACAGCAGACCGATACAGACACATACGAAACTACAACATACAACATTAATGTCGGCTACGACGGAAAATCAACAAAAGGCAATTACGAAACGCTGACGGCAGAATCAGACACTACCGGAGCGTCTATCACCGCGCTGTACAGCGAAAAAGAACACGAAGCACTGAAAGAAGGACAGGAAGTCGCAACTGCAGCACACGAAACTGACAATTCCCGCGGATTCTTTGTTGAAGCGGTCATTGACTGCAATATAAAAGAGGCAAAGGACAATATCAAGCTATTTACACCTGCTTTATGGCAGATAATGTATAACGGCAGGCTGGTGTTCAACTAAGAATGGTCAAGTTTATTTCTCCAAACGATGTTTCTGAAGAAACCGAAGAAACAGAGGAACCTGAAGCGCCTGAAGAAGAGGAACAGAAAAGCCTTGAACACCTTGTTGAAGAGCAGACAGAAGAACTGGAAATTCACGAAGAACAGGAAGGCAAGGAGTATGTTGACGAGCCAGCAAATGAGCCAGGAGATTACATGCATCCGGATAACGAGCTGTTAAAAGCAGCGCCCACCATAAGAGAAACAATCAAGCCTCTGGTTTACGACGAAAACGACATTCCAGTTGTTTCCGACGTCTTCACACGCTACGGAAAGAAAGAAGACAAATGGTGGCTGGAGAACGTGAATGTGGGAGTTCTAAAGTAAATATTACTAATTTTTCAGCCGCTGTCCTTGACTTATTTTCTCTCCCCTGTACAAGTAAGGGGAGAGAATGTCGGAAATCTTCAATTTCCGAGCACACTCGGAAATTCGCACAAATGGCATCGATATGCGAATTTCCGATGAATAACCTCGATGCATCGAGGCAGAGCGGTAGGCATATTGTTTTCATTATGAAGGAGTTGCGAACATTTAAAATTGTGCAATCTGCATACAACCCTATGGAGTTTAAAATACACCAGAAAGAGCACCCGAACGTGCCAAAGTACCCAAGCACTGACTACGACTTTGCCAAAAAATTCGCAGAAACAATGCATAAAGAGATGGGGGATTTCGTCAAAGCAGTAATCCTGTTCGGAAGCACGGCAAGAGAAGAAAAACCACTTTACGGAGAAAGAGATATTGACATCCTCATAATAATCAATGATTTAACACTCATCCTCAGCAACGAAGTAATACAATCATACCGAGTCATAACAGAGCAGACCGCTTCGAAGATAAGCAAAAGACTCCACATAACAACCCTGAAGATGACAAGCTTCTGGGACTACATAAGAAACGGAGACCCAATAGCCATAAACATGCTCAGAGACGGAGTTCCGCTTTACGACGCAGGATTCTTCGAGCCAGTGCAACAACTGCTATTCCAAGGAAGAATAAAACCAACAAAAGAAAGCGTATGGACATACTTCGCAAGAGCACCAGCAACACTAAACAACGCAGACTGGCACATACTGCAGGCAACACTTGACTTATACTGGGCAGTTGTTGACAGCGCACACGCTGCCTTAATGAAAGTAGGAGAAGTACCGCCAACACCAGGACACATAGCAGACTTAATCGACAAAAAACTCGCAAAACCAGGATACGTTGCAGGAAAGTACGCAAGCATGATGGACACGTTCTATAAACTCCAAAAGAAAATCATACACAGAGAAATACAGCAATTATCAGGCAGGGAATTCGATGAATACAAGCGGATAGCGGAAGATTTTGTAAAAACAATGCAGAAAGTAGTTGAACAAAAGTAATTATTTTCACTACCGGCCAAAGTCTATATATTTTATATAAATTCAGAAAGGTTTAAATACTTCCCTGCCATTAAATACTATTATTCTCAGGGTTGAGGCGTTATGGAAACAAAAATGTTCAAAACCGTGCAGGACCCGTGCTTTGGGAAAAAGTACGAAACGCATGAACAGTGTCCAAACTGCTGGATAAGAAAATCCTGCCTCGTCTGCTTCAGAAACCAGAAGTAGTCAGGTAATCAATACGCGCAGGGTGGACGTGTACTTGCCAGGAACAGCATTCGCAGGAATTCTCAAACCAACCTTTGACTTGTGCTCTGTATTTGGCTGAATTGTGAACTCTGAAGGACCATCCAGCGATATCGCGCTCTTTGAAATCGTGAAATTCTTGTAAGCAAAGTCGTTAAAGAGCAATTTAATGCTAACAGCAGAAGCGCCGTTGTTCCTGATTGACAAGACACCTTCCGGAGCAAGATTAAGAGACTTAGAGATTTCAATAACCGGAGCGGTAATTATGACGTCTGCAGTCACAGGCACTGGAATGCCGGGCTGAAAGTCAGCAACAGACTCAACAAAGTCTTTGCTGTTATCATTGGTGTCCTGAATTCTCAGCAAAGACTTGCCAGAAGCAACCAAAACAGCAGGAGAGCCCGTGTACAAAGATTTCTCAATACCCTCAACATCACCCCAGCCAACAGCATCAATCAAGGAACCGTTGGCAAACAAAGCAACACCACTGTCAGAATTACCCAAAGTAATCTTTTCCTCATAATCAGCAGAACGCCAGCTCTTATCATCTTTATTAGCATCCCAACCCTCATCTGCGATCAAATACGTTGCACCAGCCTGCAACACTGCGCCAACAGGAATTGTGGCATCAGCATCAGAGCTTTCAGTAGCGATAATCCATCCAGAGATGTCAACAGCTAACGAGCCAGTATTCTTCAGTTCAACAGCCTCGCCACCGCTTTCGGTAGCGATAGGGTCGTATAATACTTGGTTGATAACGATAGATGCGCTGGCTAACGGAATTAACAACAAAAACAACATTAAATGTTTCATTCGAATCACCTCACTACATATACTACGCAGAACTAGTTAAAGGGTTTATCGACGAAAAAGCTGAAAGGTTTACGAGCAAAGTTGAAAGAAATAAGGAAAAATAAAAGAAAAAATGAAATTATTGCGGCTTTTTCCGGACAATCATCACTACCAATGCAACAATTGCAACGGCAATCAAAACACTCAACACTGCAAGCAAAGCAACATAAGCCTTGCTGCTGGTGAATGAAGTTGTAGCAGTCTTCTTCGGAGCAGCCTGAGACTGGCCCTGTGAAGGCGTTATAGTCTGCTGAGGCACAACAACAGTTGTCTTGTTTACCTTTGCAGGCTCAACAACTTCCTCAGTCTCCTCGCAACCCAAGATTGTCAAATCAGCACTGCCACTGTTGCTAATTGCGAGCGCGTCAAAGTAAGTCTTGACATCAACACGCATAACACCTTCCTTGGCAGACTTTGGAACAGGAACGTCAAATGAAACAGACGTGCTGTCATCCTTGTCAAGCTGAATGTTGTCAATCTTCTTGATAAACTTCAAGTCAGGAACAGAGATTTCAACAGCTGCTATATCCTCATCACGCTTGCCCTGGTTAAGGATGTTCACGCTGACCTTGACATTCGAAGCATCACAGTTCTCCACTGCCGGAGGTGAAAGCTCAATGCGACTTATTTGCACATCATGAGTCAAACGCTT
>CAYUHB010000053.1:0-6026 GCA_964444355.1 uncultured Methanosarcinales archaeon | reverse complement strand
CAGGACTTATTTCACCGCTTTTTTTTCTTTTAAAATCTCCAATACGCTTTCTTTGGAGATTTCGTCGTGTTCGAGCGCAGTGAACAGGGCGCAGAAGTCTTCGTCTGCAGGAGCAATCTCAATGTTGAATTGTCTTTTGATGGTTCGCTCAGACGTCATTAATAATTCTGCGATATAAGCTGGCTTTAGTGCTTTGAAGGATTTTACGAACTGGTCATACAATTTTGCCCTGTCTGATTTTGCTACCAGTTCTGCTAAATCGTGTCCTAATCCTAGTTTTTCGTATCTTCCAATTTTGTGTTCTATTAGTTCTGGAAGTTCTATGTCTGTCATTTCTTTTGTGATTTTTATTGGTAACACATCAGTTTCAGGGTACATTCTTGCAGCACCAGGCATTAAGCGCATAAAGCTTGTCGTGCCATCCTCGTTAGGCTTTCTGACTTCTTTTGGCACTCCGCGTATTGCGTCGTTCGCTCTTACAATTACTGCTTGTAGTGCTTTTTCAGCTTTATTCTTCATATCTGCTACGAGCACAAAGCCGTCATGGCTTCCGCAGTCAAGGTGTGTTGTAATCTGCTCGACTTCGTCAGGAAGTATGCCGTAGTTTGGAAGTTCGTCGCTGTGGAAGATTCCGCCTACGCCTGCAGCCATTTTTGCCCTGTCAGAAAACTCTGTGCCTAGGCGTCTGCCTGGCTGTATTTCTCTTCCGATAATTCCTTTGAAGCAGGATAACTTGATTCCAAGAACCACCCCTCCTTTTGATAATGCAGAAGAGATGACTTTGGATTTTGAGTTAATTAGCAGTCTTGAAGCATCCACAATCTGGGCGAATACTTCGCGTACGTTTCTTTTTTCGAGTTCTTTTTTGATTTCGAGCAGGTTTTGTTGTCGTAGTGCTTCGAGCTCAACATATTTGGGTATTAATTTCAGGTCTTGGGCTCCTTTTATCTCTACGCGTTCTCCGCCTTCTATGGAGACGTTGACGTCCTGGCGGATGGTGCCGAGTCCTCTTTTTACTTTTCCTGTGCTGCGCAATAACAAACCAATCTTCTCAGCAACCTCTGCGCAATGTTCAGGAGAGACGATATCTGGTCCTGTTGGAATTTCCAGCAATGGAATGCCTAATCGGTCAAGGCGGAATGTGGCCTTGTCGCCTTCATCTTTTATCGTGCGGGCGGCATCTTCTTCGATGTAAACAAAGGGAATTCTTATAGGTCCGAGAGAAGAATCGATTTTGCCGTCATACGCTATTAATGCAGTGCGCTGGAAGCCGGAAGTATTGCTTCCGTCAACAACCGTTTTGCGCATGACCTGAACTTCATCAACAAACTTGGCTTTCAGAAGTTTTGCTACCTGAATGCCAACAAGCAAAGCTTCATTTCTGAGATTTCTTGGAGGTTCTTCATCAAGCTCTATCAGACAGCAGTTGTCATCGTATGCTTCGTAAACGTAATTTTTGCCTTTTACAGCTTCCTGTGCTGCAGCAACATCAACCTCGCCAGTCTCGCCAACCACAGCCCTAAGCTTTCTCGTGATTGTGTAATGGGGGGTATTCTCGTGAATAATTGAATCGCATTCGCAAAACAATTTCTTTGTGTCAATTTCCTGGTGGATTTCAAGTCCGCATTTTATCTTTGCCATATTATTTCTCCTTTTTGCTTGATGATTCGTATTCTGTGCAGCGGGATGTTTGTTTCTTCTCCATTTTTTTCAATTATCATGAATAGTCCTTCGATTTTTTTGATTGAGGTGTAGGGTATTTTTGTGAGTTTGCCGAAGTCCAGGTACTCCACGCTATACTCTTCTGGTTTGAGTTTCTTGTCCCATTTGATTTGGTTGAGTGCTTCTTGTGCTGGCTTCATATCAGGAAGCAGTCATCTACCTCTCTGCTGTTCGTCTCTCCTGCAATGTTCATCAGCATGAATTCGTTTGCATTTTTTTGTTTGAGCGCCACCATTAGTTTTGAATAAGCAACCTCTGGAAGCATGTCTGCCAAGTATGTTGCTCCTGCTTCCATGCTTAACTTTCGCAGGTTGGCATAAACGTACGGGTGAACTCTTCCGTATAGTGTTTGTGAGCATATCATTACTGGGATTTTCTTTGCAGCTTTTTTTAGGTATGGAATTAGTGATTTTGGATTGTTTGTTGGAACGTGTCCAAGGGCTGTTGCAACGATTACAAGACCGTGGACTTTCTCTTTTAGATGGTAATCAATGATGCCTGGGTCCATGTCTGGATAAACGTAAACCAATGCAACTTTCGGATCAATCTCTCGCAGGGTTGGCTTGCCTGAGTGTCGTTTTGGATAATTTTCATTTGTTATTTCTATTTTGCCGTCTGTGAGAACTGTTGCGAGTGGTTCATCGTTGATTGCCCTGAATGCGTCTCTTCTTGATGTGTGCATTTTTCTGACTTTTGTTCCTCGTGTCAGGTTGCAGAATTCGTCTGACATTGTGCCGTGCATGCAGACAACAACGCCCGCGCCGTCCCATTTCGCAGCAGCAGTTACTGCGCAAATCAGGTTCATGAACGCGTCTGAGCTTCCTCGGTCTATTGAGCGTTGGGCTCCTGTTATGACTACTGGCTTGTTTAGGTCTTTCAGCAGGAATGAGAGTGCTGCGCTTGTGAAGTGCATTGTGTCTGTGCCGTGTGTTATGACAACTCCGTCTACTTCATTTATTACCTTCAAAACTTCTTCAGCCATCTTTACCCAGTCAGAAGCCATTGCGTCTTCTGACATGACGCTCATTACTTTTTCTGCGCGTATGTTTGCTATGTCTTCGAGTTCAGGGCACATTGCCACAAAATCTTCTGCAGAATAATCAGCGTAGACTCCTCCTGTTTTGTAGTCTATTCTTGAGGATATTGTTCCTCCTGTTGAAAGGATTGCGACAGTTGGTAAATCTTTTTTTGGCTTGAGTTTTTTAGCCTTGATGACTGGTGTTTTGTATTCTTCAAGCACGTCGATTTTCTTGATTTTCTTGTTTTCAATGCCGATATTGTAACCAGTCTTAAGCTTTAGAACAGTCACATCCTGCGGCAATAATTCCGGTCTTGGAAGTAGGCTGCCTTCGAATTCTCCATCAGAAGTCGTTATTTTAACCTTGTCACCGGCTTTTGGCTTCATATGCAGAATAGTAAGACGAGGGTATAAAAATGTTTATGCTTTGAAAAACCCTAGGAAATCGTCTGTCAGGTATTTGATGTCTAATCCCGTATAGCCTGTTATTTGTGCGAGTTCTTCTATGCTTTTTCCTGCATTGCCCCATTTCCATAATGTTTTCAGGAATTCTCCTGTTTCTTTGTTTGAGAACCATTCTTTGCCGAATTTTTCTTCTAGTTTTTTGCGGAGCATTACTTCAAACAGCCACGCTCTTACATAATCCGCGGCATAAAGACCTGAGTCAACGTCAAGCAGGTAATTTTCTGGTGTATAATTTATCTTGGTTGCTTTTGTGAGCAAATCGGCATACATTTTGGCAAATGAGGAATATGTTTCTGCTGTTGGCATGAATTTATCATCGAGCTTTGCAAGATCGTTCCTGTGCAACTTCAGTTCGTATATTACTTTTACGGCGTATCTTCTGAATGCCTGCAGTTTTTCTTCCATTATGAAGTTTGCGAACTTGCTGGCGTCTTCTGCTGGCATTCCGACGTATTTTTGCAGGAATGTTGTATTTGACAGCAGGTATTCTATCAGGAAAGCGTAAGCCTCTGAAACGCTATTCGCGCCAAGATTCCTCAACTGGTATGATAAATTTGCATCTGTGTTTGCAAAATGCTCAGTATGTCCTGACTCGTGGAAGAATGCCTGGTAGTCTTCCTGTCCGCCGTTGGGCTTGATGACAAGAATAATCTCAGAAGGCACCTTAACAGGCATGCAAAACGCTCTTGGCACTTTTTTTGGTCTTTCTTCTACGTCCAGTTTGATGTTTTGCTGGTGTTCGATGTCAAAGCCTATGTCGTTCCAGAATTTTTTGGCAACTTCGAGTAATTTTTCTTTCTGGAAGAAAACATCAAACGTTTTCGCTCGGGCGTAGTATGCGTAGTCATATGGTCTGTCATCTTTTTGTCGTACGCCGATTGATGCCATGTTTTTTTCAAGCTGGTTTTTGTGGATGCTTTCTGTTCCTGTTAGGAAATCGCGCAGTTGTTCTGCCAGTTTGTCGTAATTTACTTCTTTGGCAAAGGATATGTACTCAACATAACTTTTGCCCGAGAGTTCTTTTATTAGTTTGTAGACTTTTTTCCATGATTTTTTCTCAAAGGAGGTGAGTTTCTTTTTGACTGGTTTTGTTGATTCGTACAATATTTTTCTTTTCTCGCGGATGTCTTCGTTCATGACGAGTGTGGAGACCTGTCTGAATGGAATCTGCTGTCCGCTTACTTCCACGAAAGCTGATGCTTCATAGGAATTGGCTTTGTCAGTTACGCGCTTCAGCTCATTGCCGATGAAATTGCCGACAAATGCATCGTATAATAGTTTTCCTTCTCTTGTAGCAATATCCTTGCCGGCTTCAGTCACGTGCTCTTTTGAGAACAGGTGTTTGAACTGTTTGAAGATTTTGGAGCTTTCAAGCTCGTCTTTCTGTCCTGAGCTGTTCAGGTAGTGCTCTCTGGCAAGTGCTTCGTCGAACTTTTCTAAATCAGCAACAAGGTGTAAAACCATGGTTAGCTGAGAAAGGTAGTGGTATAAATATCTAACCAAAGTATATTGGCAGTTCTTCTTTCATTTCTTTTGCTCTTGCGCTTTTGAAGCGCTCAAGCAAATCTTCATACATCTTCGCGACATCCTTTGTAATGGATGGTGAGACTTTCTTTAGTGCTTCCTCAAAATTAGCCATTGTGACAACTTTCGCAGTGATAATCTCGCGCAGTGCGAGCATTGCTGCTTCCCTGCAGACTGCTTCTATGTCTGCGCCGACATAACCTTCTGTTTTTTCTGCAAGTTCTTCAATATTAACGTCTTTCAAAGGCATGTTTTTTGTGTGCACTTTGAAGGTCTCAAGTCGTGCTTTTAAGTCAGGAACCGGTGTCAATATAATTCTGTCAAACCTGCCGGGTCTTAATAAGGCTGTATCGAGCATGTCTGGCCTGTTTGTTGCGCCGATGACTAGGATGTCAGACATTCCTTCAAGTCCGTCAATTTCTGTTAAAATCTGGTTGACAACGCGTTCAGTTGCTCCGCTGTCATTGCTCATGCCTCTTCTTGGTGCGAGGCTGTCTATTTCGTCAAAGAATATTATTGTGGGTGCTGTTTGTCTTGCTTTTTTGAAGACTTCGCGGACTGCTTTTTCACTTTCTCCAACCCACTTGCTCAGCAATTCCGGTCCTTTGACTGCGATGAAGTTTGCTTTGCTTTCACTTGCGACTGCTTTTGCAAGCATGGTCTTTCCTGTGCCTGGAGCGCCGTATAGCAGGATGCCTCTTGGAGGTCTTACTCCTAATCTTTTGAAGGCATCAGGGTATTTTAATGGCCAGTCAACTGCTTCTATTAGTTCCTGTTTGACTTCCTCAAGTCCGCCTACGTCTGTCCATTTTACGTTTGGTACTTCTACAAAGACTTCTCGGAGTGCAGATGGGCGTACTACTTTTAGTGCATCGCGGAAGTCTTTTTTGCCAACGCACAGTTTTTCCAGTAATTCGTTTGGCAGCGGCTCGTCTTTGCCGTATCCTAAATCCGGCAGTATCCTTCGCAAAACAATCATTGCTGCTTCTTTTGCCAGTGCGGCCAGGTCTGCTCCGACAAATCCGTGGGTGACGGCGGCAAACTCTTTTAAATTGACGTCTTTGTCAAACGGCATGTTTCGTGTGTGGATTTTGAGGATGTTCAGTCTTCCTTCTTTGTTTGGCACTCCGATTTCAAGTTCTCTGTCAAATCTTCCTGGTCTTCGTAGTGCTGGATCCAGAATGTTGGGAACATTGGTGGCTGCAATAACAACAACTTTGCCTCTTGACTTCAGGCCGTCCATTAGGGCGAGCAGTTGTGCGACTACTCTTCTTTCCACTTCTCCTTTGGTTTCTTC
>CAYUHB010000052.1:0-6032 GCA_964444355.1 uncultured Methanosarcinales archaeon | reverse complement strand
TATCTTGTTTTGGACACTAAATCTGTTCCTGCTGTTCTTGAGTTTTCTTCTTTTGGCACGCGTTTTGATTCTGCTTGCACTGAAACATGTTCTATTCCTCCATTGCAGGCAGAATATTTGCTGGTTGTTTTGTCAGGTCCTGGTTTTTTGACTATTGATTCTTACCATATGTCGATTCCTTTGGAGCCGACTGGTTTTCTTTCTTATCCTAAGACTGTGTTTGATTTGCCGATGCCCAATCACGCTCTCTTTTTGATTTCGTTGTTGCTTTTCATTTCTGTTATCGGCGCTCATACTTTGGGTCATTATTGCCAGAATCTGGTGACGAAGCGTATTGTTATTATGGTTTTCCTTGGTGCTTTTATCGCTCTTGGCAGCGTGTTTGGTGTTACTTTGGCTACTCCAACTGCTG
Organism: uncultured Methanosarcinales archaeon; assembly: GCA_964444355.1. Taxonomy (GTDB): domain Archaea; phylum Nanobdellota; class Nanobdellia; order Woesearchaeales; family ARS49; genus CABMGU01. Next base: position 5,620 of record CAYUHB010000052.1, on the reverse strand, counting down.
CTTTTGCTGTTGTGACAAAGCAGGTTGTCAGTGTTTTTGCCGCGTTCGGTCTTATTGCCTTGCTTGTTTTGACTGCTTACGAGATTATTGTGCATAAACAGCCTGGTTCTAAGCAGGATGTTTGGAAGGATTTGGAAGATGCAGAGGAGAAATGGGAAAAGTGAATCATCCAGAGCACCATAAAGATCAGCATCATCACGAACTGCCAAAGCCGTCCAGATTTTCTTTGTTCAAGCACAAGGTTGCCGGCTTGTTCAAGGATATTGTTGAGGTTCCTCCTGAGGAATTGAAGCCGAAAGAAGTGGTTGTTGAAGAAGTCAGCCCGTTTCAGGAGATTAAAGAAGAGCCTGAAAAAGAAGTTGATGAAGAGTCTGTTCGTGAGGAGGAGCGGGAGAGAACCCGTCAGCAGATTCACGAGCATATTGTGCAAAATTTGACTCAGGCTGTTTCCCGCTGGAAGGAAACCGGCGAAGTTGGTCTTCATTTGGAGCCTCCTGTTCCTTTAAGCGACAAGATGAAAAAAGTGTGGGAAAGGATAAAGCCTGCCAGTGTTGCTGTTTCTGCGAAGTTGAAGATGTATGCTGATGAAGTGATGAAAAAGGTTTCTTCCAGGCTTGAGAAGGCAGAGGTTGAAGGTCATCATGTTGAGCCTGAAGTTGTGATTGAGCAGGAATGGGGCAGTGTTTTGAAAAAAATAGAGGAAGTCAGCCCATCTTCTGAGCGTGATGAAATCGAAAAGATTTATAAACAGCTTATTGAAAGGTGATTAGTATGGAATCACATCGCTTGCTGTTAGGCGTGATTGTGTTTGGTGTGATTTTGTTCACGCTGTTTTTCAGCAAGCCCACTATCACGGGCTTTGTACCTGCAGAGACTTTTACACAGGGTCTGGACATGGATGTTTCTGAAAGCCAGCGCTTTGTGCTTAGCTCTGAACCGCCTTTGAAATTGTCTTCTTTGTCTTTGTCCGGCAAGGTTAATGGTGCTGGCTTGGTTAATATTTATCTTTCTGACGGCGTGGCTGAGCGTTTGGTTTTCACCAACAAGAAGCGCCAGGGTTCTGCCATGGACCAGATTACTGGAATGGCTTCGCTCGATATTTCTCCTGGCGAGAAGCTGAACAGGATTGAAAGTCTGCCTGCAGGTTATGTTGCAGTGCCTGGTAACTTTCATAATGAGTGCCGTGAGACTTGTGTTCTTGATCCGACTTTGTTCCATAGTCCTTCTTTGTACATGGATGTTGTTGTTGAGCCTGGAACTTCAGTGTACATCTCTGAACTGAGATTTGCTGTGTTTGGCAAATAAGATTTTTAAAGCTTCAATAGTGGTTTTCTCTTTATGGGGTTTTTTGATGAGGTTAAGGATGCTGGAAGTCTTTCCATGGACGAATTGTCTAAATTGAAGACTAAGCTCGCAAGGAAGTACAAGCTGCCAAAGATTCCTTCTAATGCAGAGGTGTTCTTGAATACCAAGTCAAGGATTGTTACCAAGCCTATGCGTACTTTGTCTGGTGTTGCTCCTGTGGCTTTGATGACTGCTCCTTTTCCCTGTCCTCATGGCAGGTGTTTGTATTGCCCTGGCGGTCTTGATTCTCCTTTTGGCAGTGTTCCTCAGAGTTATACTGGAAAGGAGCCAAGCACTATGCGTGGCGCCCGTAATTTGTATGATCCTTACTTGATTGTTTTTAATCGTCTTGAGCAGTTTGTTGCTATTGGTCACGTTCCTGAGAAGGTTGAGCTGATTATTCAGGGCGGTACTTTTCCTGCTTTGCCGTTGAATTATCAGACGGATTTCATCACCTATGCCCTGAAAGCCTTGAACGATTTTGGCGAGAAATTCTACGGTCATTTTGATGATTTCCTTTCTTTTTTTGAATTGCCCGGAGTTCTTGGTGATGCTGAGCGCACAAGGCACATTCATGAAAGAGAGCTTGCGATGAAAGGCAGTAGTTCTTTGGAGGTTGAGCAGAAGCGCAACGAGTCTGCTAAAATTCGTTGTGTTGCTTTGTGTGTTGAGACAAGGCCTGATTGGTGTTTTGAGAAGCATATTGATGGTATGCTGAAGCTTGGTGCAACTAGGGTGGAAATGGGTGTTCAGTGTTTGCGTGATAGTGTTTTGGATTTCGTGCACAGGGGGCATTCTGTAAGTGATACGGTCAAAGCCACGAAGCTTATGCGCAATAGTTTGCTGAAGGTTGGCTATCATATGATGCCTGGCTTGCCTGGTATGTCGAAAGAAATGGATATTGAGGATTTCAAAATGCTTTTTTCAAATCCTGATTTTATGCCTGATGCTATTAAGATTTATCCGACGACTGTTATTAAGGGCACTGGCTTGTATGATTTGTGGAAGTCTGGAAAATACGAGCCTTTGTCTGGTGAGGATGCTGCTGATATTGTTGTTGAGGTGAAGAAGTTTGTGCCTAAGTGGTGCAGGATTATGCGTATTCAGCGTGATATTCCTGGCAATGTTATTGAGGCTGGTCCGAGTGTTTCTAATCTGCGCCAATTAATTGAGCATAGAGTGAAATGTCGTTGTATTCGTTGTCGTGAGCCTCGTGACAAGCCTGTTGACTGGTCTGCTGTGAAGCTTTTGCGCGAGGATTATGATGCTTCTGGCGGAAAGGAAGTTTTCTTGTCTTTTGAGGATGCTAAAAATGATTTGCTTTTGGGCTTTTGTCGTTTGCGTATTGTTCCTGAAAGTCACCGTTCTGAAATTTCTATGAATAGTGCTGGTATTCGTGAATTGCACGTTTATGGTCAGGCTGTTCCTCTTGGAGAGGCTGGTGATGTTCAGCATAAAGGTCTTGGCAGGAAGTTGGTTGCAGAGGCTGAACGTATTGCGAAGGGGTTTGGCTGTAAGAAAATGCTTGTTATTTCTGGTGTGGGAGCAAGGGAATACTTTTATAATCTTGGTTTCAAACTTGATGGTGTGTACGTGAGCAAATGGTTTTGAAGCCTTTTTTGGATGCGGACAAGTATGTGTTTAAGGAAAAGTTTATTGAAAGATATAGCAAGCTGACTGATTGGGAGATTTTCAGGAAGTATTCTTTGTCTTTTTTGCGCAAGTCTATTCGTGTTAATGCTTTGAAGATTAGTGTTGAGGATTGTGTTAAGCGTTTGCAGAAGGATTGGATTCTTGAGCCGGTTTTGTGGTGCAAGGAGGGCTTTTTTATTGAGCACAAGGAAGGCAGGCGTGATGTTGGCAATACTGTTGAGCACGGTTTGGGTTATTATTATGTTCAGGAGGCTGCTAGTATGATTCCTCCTGTTGTTTTGAACCCTCAGCCCGGTGATGTTGTTTTGGATATGTGTGCTTCTCCTGGCAGCAAGTCTTCTCAGATTGCCCAGTATATGAAGAATTCCGGCATTCTTGTTGCTAATGATGTTAAGGGTGACCGTTTGGCTGCTTTGGGCATTAATTTGCAGCGTGTTGGCAGTTTTAATCATTTGACTACTTTGATGCAGGGTGAGAAGTTTGCTGATGCAGGCATAATGTTTGATAAAATATTATTGGATGCTCCTTGCTCAGGCACTGGCACCATTAGAAAATCGCCAAAAACGATTTTGATGTGGAATCCTGATATGATTGGCCGTCTTGCAAAAATTCAGAAGCGTTTGATTATGGCTGCTTGGAAGTGTTTGAAGCCTGGTGGTACTTTGGTTTACAGCACGTGTTCTTCTGAGCCTGAGGAAAACGAGGCTGTTGTCAGTCATTTGTTAAATAGTGTCAAGGATGCTCGTATGCTTGAGATTGATTTGCCGATTAAGCGAAGTAATCCTGTTCTTGAGTTTGATGGCGAGAAATACAATGGCGAGGTTCATTGCTGTTTGCGCTTGTGGCCTCAGGATAATGATACTGAGGGTTTTTTCGTGGCGGGGATTAAAAAAGAATAAAAAATTATTGTCCTGGATAGATTGCCGGCATTGATGGATATCCTGCTGGATAAACGGGCGGATATTCTGTAGGATAGCCTACCGGATATTGTGGATATTGTCCTTCTGGCAAACCTGGCGTTATGTATGGTTGGTTTACTTGCCCTGGAACAATTGCTTCGTGTGGCTGGGTTATCATTGGCTGCCCTGGAACATAGGTTTCAGGCACTCCGCCAGGGACTTGATATGTTTCTGGCACTCCGCTTGGTGGCTGAGGCACTGTCACGTATTGTTGCGGCAATGCGCCCGGTATGTTTCCTTGCCGTCCTGAAATTGTTTGTGTGGGCTGAATGTTTTGTGGCATTATGCGTGATGATGTTGTTGCGTCTCTGGTAACTCCATAGTGATAAGGAGCTGGTGCTGGTATTGATGTTGGTTTTGCACTGCATTTAATGTTGCAGTAATATGGTGCTGGCTTTTGGCAATATAAATGACATTGACCCGCTTCTGTTAGCGTAACCGACCAATATCCACATTCGCCAGATAAATCTGCTTTTTTACACGTCTCTGGACCCATTCCCTCGCACCATTTGAGTTGTTCATGCTCATCGCTGCCGACTGGGTATGGAATATACATGGATGGGCATTGTGAAGGTTTGCCTTTCCCTAGCGATGCATCACACTTGCATTCAGGACCAGGGCAATATGTTGGGCATCGGCTTTGACAGGTAGCAAGCATTGAAGCTTGGTCAGCTGTTGGATGAATAATCGAACTTGAATCTTTACATTTGTTTATGCCAGTACTTCCAGCCTTTCCCGCTATCATTTCACAACCGCTTAATAATAGCATTCCGACAAGAATTATCGCAATTATGATTTTCTTCATTCACATCACCTTTTTCCTTGTTTATAATCGTTAATTATTTAATATTTGTCTTTTTCGCGTTATGGAAAGAATTATAAGCAATCTGATTTTTTTATAATCTTATGAAAAATAGATTAGGCATAATAGCGTTTGTTTTAGCGCTTATAAGCGTAATATTCATTGCCGGAATATTTTTCGCGCTCTTTGGTTTGCCTCAAATTTTATCAGATTCTTCTGTAAGCAGGTTTATCTCGGATTTTTTCATGTTGATAATTATTCTTAGTCCTATAACGTTCCCGTTTTTTATCATTTTATTTGTTATCAGTCTGATATGTTCTATTCTGGCGTTGCGCGAGAAGAATAAGAAAGGAAGATTTTATGCCTGGTTTTCCTTGATAGTTTCAATAATTGCAATAATCCTGCTTGTTTCTTTTTTACTTCTTACTGGTTTTAAATTTACCACGTTTTGAGGTGTGACTATGAAAATTGAAGTTGCATTGGTTTTGCTGTTGCTGGTTGCCTGTGCTCCTGCTAAAGTTGCAGAGGACTTGAATCTTTCAGGGTCTTTGGAGGCTGTTGAGCAAGAAGTTGTTGCTGCTGAGAAAGCTGAAACTAAGGTTGCAGAGGCTGAGAATGTTTCTGCTGAAGTTGAAAAGTTGGAGGTTGATATGAACACTATTGTTGAACTGGAAACTAGTATGGGAGTGATGAAGATTAAATTGCTTGATGACAAAGCTCCTAAGACTGTTAAGAACTTTAAGGATTTGGTTGGGAAGGGCTTTTATGACGGCACTATTTTCCACAGGGTCATAAAAAACTTTATGATTCAGGGCGGAGATCCTACTGGTACCGGCAGTGGTGGTCCTGGTTACGAGATCGA
>CAYUHB010000051.1:0-6208 GCA_964444355.1 uncultured Methanosarcinales archaeon | reverse complement strand
ATCAAAACAAGCTTCTTTATTAGAATCATACTCTACCCTGCTTCTATTCTGTATGAAGGTATCATCAGTTAAACAAGCCGTTTGGTTAACCCAGTCTATCCATGATGCGTTTAATGGAATCGGGCTGCAATAATTGCACGTTTGGTTTATCATGCTTGGCGGAGTCGGCATGTCAGGGCAGAAATTAGCATCATAATAATTCTTGTACTGGTAATCTGCGAGATTACAGGCAGACCATGTGCTGTTTAAGGCCCATTCTGGCATACACTTTAGCTGGAATGAGTACGGCAATAAATACGTGATTTGGCCTGTCTTGTCAAAAACATTAAAATAATACCAAACAAAAGTTTCATATGGATATGATGATAGGTTCAAGACGGCTGAGCATTGTTTATTGATTCCTGAGTTACAAGTAAGCACATTAGTATGCCATCCATCTATGCTCGTATTCCAATGCAACTCGACATAATCCAGGTTTAGTTCAGTATAATTAACTGTAAATTGCACATTGTCTAAGTCATACGTTACTGAACCATTTGCTGGTGCCTGATTAAGAATATTCGGATAAATAGTATCTATTGTAAAAAACCAAGTATACGTTTTTGAATTGCTCAACGTGTCAACCAATGTCAAATCAACATGATGCAATCCTTCAGATAATGCGGTTATAGGAAGGTATTCTACGTTACTGGAGGTTATGATTGTGCCAGATGTCTTATCAACATCATCAACCTTCAAAATTACTAAAGCAGTGTTTATGCCGGTTGCATCAGAAAAATTAGCATAAATTCCAGGTGTGCTGTCGTTAGTGTAAGAATTATTGACTGGAAGTGTTGAAAGCAGGTCTGGTGCATAAATATCCGGACATCCATTATAGTACGCGATTCCTATAACAAGCGGGCACAAATCAGAAGTGTCCGCAATGCCGTCATTATCATCATCTGTATCACATATATCTCCTTGCGAGTCTCCATCTGTATTGGTTTGCGACGGATTAGCGTTAAACGGACAATTATCTGATTGATCAGCTATGTTATCATTATCAATATCTGTGCTCGTGACTACATAACTTTCGTCTGTAAAGAATTCGCCGAGGTCTGTATAGGTCCATGATGAACTATCGAGAACATTCTCGCTATAATCTATTTTGAAAATGCCATTTTCTCCCCAGCCAGTGCCCCAGCTGTTCTTGCAAATCCAGTACTGATTTGAATCATCATACCCTACTATGGAAACCGCATGGTAGCTAACAAAATCGCCATACGTCCAACTATAAACTCCACTAGTATAATCACCAAAATCTTCATAAACCGCCATGTACACTGTAACAGGGCCGTAATCGTTTAGTGCCTGTTTGATTGTATCAGGCGAGCTAACCATGCTATAACTAAGAACCTTAACCAGTTGAGAGGAATAATCACTGCATCTGTCTGAACACGTCCCATTTGTGGCAGTATACGCAAAACAAGCTTCTCTGGTGATTCCATCAGACTGCATGAATGATAGTGCTGGGGCAGATTCTCCTCCAGAACAACTGCCGCCTCCACTACAAGATAATAGATATTGTTCGGATAAATCCATATCATAACCTGAATTATTAAGGGCAATATTAACTCTTGACTCAACTACTGCATTGGCTGCAAAAGCCCAACAGCTTCCACAACTTCCTTGATTTTTTATTGGTGTTGTCCAATCTCCGTTCCTATCTCTCCAATCAATAGTAGACGGGTAAGAACCGCTCAAACTCGCCTGCATTAGGCGTGCATCTTTCGGCATTTTGATCTTAGAAGGCAATAGCATGGCCTTTTTCTGCTCTAGAGTTAGGTGGGACATGCTTGTTTCTCCAGCCGTCCATTGCTTATTTTGCGAATCAATCAAATCATTTATTCTGTCTATTCTTTCGTCAACAGATAAGTTTTGGTCACTCGCCATAACTGCTTTTTGGGCGTTAGTATCGCCACGGGCATAAACCAAACTAGCGAGAATAATGCACGAGATTAATAGAATAAGGATTGTTTTTTTCATTCTGCATTCCTCCCTGCCCTATAGAATTCCCATTCTTCCTTTTCAGAACCATCTGAAAAAATACAATAGCCAGTTTGCGAACCATCAAGATTGGTTCTTATTTCTGATGTTCCACCCTGTTCTTTGCAATAAACTGAAGCAGGATTTGCTATTCCAACAGCACTTTTATCAGAATCCGATGTTTGTTTATTAATACTGGTTTGAGAAAGAGCACATCCCTGAAGCAAGAATATTAAGAACAATCCAAACATAAATATGAAGTTGTTTTTCACATTCAACCCCTTATTAGATTGAATTGCATGACGAATATATAAATGTTTATGCAGTATTCTTCGTTTCATTATTTCATCTCTTTGAGCTGCACATAGCAATCATTGCAAAGCGGACCAGACTCATCACGCTTGAGCTTCTGATGACAGTCGGGATTCGCGCAATAACGCCTTTTCAATGCAAATCCGGCATACTTCCACTTCCTCTTGTTTTTTGAGCACGCTTTTTTAATCACAAAAATTCACCGTCGACAAACCAACGCTTTCAGAAATTCTATGGATTCCGGAGTATAAATTCAGGTAGCACAAAAAAATGAGACTAAGTCTCACGAAAAGATACACGGAAAACTTTATATAGCATAAACTAATCAAGACCTGTATGAAAAGGACAGATTTTTACAAAAGAATTCTCCAATTCCTACTGAACATCCAGAAAAAGAAATTCACACGAGCAGATCTTGGCTTTTGAATTTCTGACTTATCAAAACATCATAAGGTTTTGAACGTTCATAAAATGCAACAAAAAAGAGAAATCACCTGGCGAGGAAAAATTTCATTAAAAGGCGTAAAATCACTCATATGCATAGACAGCAGCGTCCTAATCGACATAGCATTATACGAAGACTCCCTGAACTATTTCAAAAAATACGGCTTCCAATTCCCACGTGACCTATTTTGTGTTGTCACAAACTCCATCGGAGAAACAAAAGGAGTGCTAATAAACAAATACAACAAAGAACCCTCATGGGTTAACTCTAGAATAAACTTTCTTCTCGATGAATTCTATATTCAAAAACTATTATATGACGAATCCTTCCACGAAGAATACGACATTATCAAGAAAATTGGTGACAAACACGGACTAAACGAAGAAGACATACCAATCATACTCACACTATGGAAACACGAAATCAGCATAGTCATCGCCCGAGACAAAGCATTTGAAAACACCTGCAAAGAACTCGGCATTGACGTAATCAGCTTTCCAACCGTAGAAACCTTTAAATAAGAAACAAAACTATTATTCAATAAGAAAATGGAACAAATCGAATTAAACCTGGAAAAGTATAGAAGCGAAATATTAGAAGAACTAAGCACATTAAACAAAAGAATACTCGACGCCATAAACTTCAGAATAATCCACACCATCATGAAGACAGAAATACCACTCCTAAAAGACACCGAAGCGAAACTAAACGAATACAAAAAAGAGAGACTACAAAAAGCACTACAACAAGCCAAAGGCAACAAAAGAGAAGCATACAAACTACTCGCATCAGAAAATTTCTACTAAATACAAAATTTCCAAAAAAAACATCTTCTTGAAAAATACTTTCTCAAAAATTAAAACATCATTACAAAGTCCACAAGCGCACTTGCGCACAAAAGAAAAGTTTTTAAAACGTACAAAAAATATTTATACTTCAACAACATTCTAAATTCATCGACGACAAAAGCCGATATAAAAGAATTTCTCAGTGTGAGAAGACATCCAGAAACGGATGTTAGATCACAACCCCTAATACAAGTTGAAAGGGTTTTTCTTCATTTAAAAAAGTATCTGAAAAAAAGGATGAAGGATAAAAAAAGAAAATGGCAAACGCGAACAAAAACAGCTCATATCTTGTGAACCTGCTGAAAAGCAAGAGATTTTGCCACGGCGTTCTTGTTTGCATTTAAGTTTCTCAATCGTCATGTTTTTAAAGACGGATTGATGAGAAGATTTGCATGAAGTATGATACGCAGTTTAAACCGTTATTTAATGTTTTGGCAGTTGTTTCCGCAATAGTTTTCTTTATGAATGCTGGTTACATTCTTCACACTCTAGCAGCAGAACGGATTATCGGCATGATTTATTTCTTGATAGGATTATTGGTCATATTATGGATTCTGAAAAAGTTTACGCCAAATCGTTTTTATCTCCTTGGCGGGATTGCGCTGTTTCTATTTCTAGTGCTGCATTCCGGCTTCGTATATCAAGAGCACGCATATGGCGCTTTAGCTCTGACGCTTCACAAAATCGTATTTTGCAACAAAGCATATTGTCCTGAATGTTGCGTAAATGAATTTGATTTAGCCCAATATGATGTTTCTGTTTGCGATCCGCTAAAATATGAGCTCGGTGATTTTTGCCGAATGCAGTTTGCCGTGATGAGGAACGATGTATCACTCTGCGACGAACGATGGAAAAAAGAAATGGGCCAGAACAATTGTTTCATAAATCTCGCAGTCCAAAACAAAGATGTTACCTATTGTGCCCATCTTATTGATGAACAAGGATTTAACCGAACTATTGAATGCTATCGCGATGTGGCTATGGCGAAGAAAGATATTGAGCTTTGTCGCAGAGCAACGACAAGTATTTATCGTGATGAGTGCCTAAATGTTATTGCTATTTTATTAGGCAACAAGACTCTTTGCAACGAAATACAGACAGATTGGAAAAAGAAGGATTGCCTAATACGCATAGAGCCTCCGCCTAACGTCATTATCGACAAACTTTTTCCATGCACCGCGCTCCCATTCATGGAACGAGAAACTTGCTTGCACACAATGGCAGTCAAACAGCACGACCCGACCATCTGCAACCATATTATTTGGGAATGGAAAGAACGTCGCTGTAAAGACGCAGCCACAACATAGTTCATCTTCGAATACATCGCAATCAAAAAAGATAAAAAAAAGACATCAAAAGATTTTATTGCATTTCTTACTATAAATGTTATCACTGCTCCATAGTATTTAAACAAAAGGTTTATAAACGTTCAAGTTCACCAAATTAAAAATGAGCCTTGTTGACAGAATAAGAAAGTTCGCAAAAAATGCAGCAATTTGCACTACGCTGTTAGGCGCGATTCTCCTTGGAACGACAAGCGCACAGGAACCACAAAAATCACTGGAGAACACAGTCAAACAGGAATTAAGACACCCGAAAAGAACACTATCAATCGAGCTTACAAAGTCCCCGCTGGATGACTATGATGCGAATGCCAAAGCATGGTATTCTGTCAACCAACTGTTCGGAAAAGGAAGCGATTTGCTGGGAATCGACTGCGAACTGGACAAGAATGTTTTCGGCAGAATAGGACAACTGGCAGCAATGTATTATGTCAATGGTGCAACAACGTATTACTCGCACGAAATCGCCCACGAATACGAGGACAGAAAAATCGAGACTACCTGTCCTAGACTCGACTTTGTACACTGGCACGGCAGGTATCCGGAGTACGTGCAAGAAATATCAAAATCTAATTCCTATTTTAATTTTGCCTACGCGCCTTCAGAAAAGACAGAAAGAACTCGCATCAGAGGCATTGTCGGAGGTTTAAACCAGGAAGAACTGAACGCGTACATGATGCACAAAGAAAGCACGATGAACAAAAACCTGACCTTTGACGAAGCACTCTCCTTTCTCCTTCCAAAAAGCGGAGACACCAAATACATACTGATATGGACAAAAGGAGGCCTCAACTACAATGTTGATTACAAGTCAATAAACGACTCCAGCGTTGAGGACCAGGGATTACGGAATGATGTAGATTCGTATTTGCATCATTTGAACAGAAAAGGAATGTACAGAGCAAAGCAAGCCAACCCTGAGCTCAACCTGGGAGATCCGATAAATCATGATTACAGAGGAATAGAGCTAACAAAAAAAGAATTACTCACACAAGCGCTTATTGCAGACGCATTCTCAACAAAAACTTTCGACTGCATCAGGACATTATACAACTATCTGGTAAAAGGCGAAAGAAGCACAAAGCCAACAACAATACGCCTTGGAAGAACAGAAATCACTCCGCCCCTGATAAGCCATTATTTAACCAAAGACGGAAGCTACTATGACACCAACCTATTCGTGAACATACCAGGCAAAGCATTGCTTGAAGCAAACCTGGGAACAGACGTGGACT
>CAYUHB010000050.1:0-6349 GCA_964444355.1 uncultured Methanosarcinales archaeon | reverse complement strand
ATTAAGGATAAGATTCCGGTTTTTACGCAGCAATGATTTCTTGTTCTCTTGCATTCAGCATTGCCTGGCGTATTAGCGTTGATTCCAGCTCGAGAATTTTCTTGGTTATCGGATTTTCCGTGTTTAATGTGTAAAGTTTTGTTTTCCCAAACTTTCTCGTCACTTTCACGATTTTGTTCCTTTCCAGTTCTGGCCAGTAATTGAAGAGTGATGCCTTTGATATCTCCGCTCCTTCAATTATGTCTTTTTTTGTGTAGAGAATTTTGATTAACCATTAATATTGTCAAAATTCTCTTAGAGGACTTTGACTAAAATATAGGTTGTTCAAAGTCCTCTGTAGTCCATTCCTTTATTCTCTATTAGAAAGTCGATGATTCTGAACAGTATATTACGGGTTAATTTTATGAGTAATGACTTTTTCATATTCATCATCTTGGCTTCGCCAATTGACACTCCTCACTCTGTGCTCCTAAGTCCCTTATGTCGCCACGAGTTCGTTGAAGAATTAATCGCCTGAGCTGTCTGAGTACTTGTCTGGCAGGTTCTTGAGGTCTCCGTCACTGCTGTGGTATTTTGCTCCTGTGTCTGTTTCTGCATCTACTTTTGGAATGTAGCCTGCTTGTCTCATCAGCGCGTCTGTTTTTGCTTTTAGTGCGTCTGCTCCTGTTGCTGTCGTGGTTACTGGCGGATAGAAGTTTCCGGTTTTCGGTCCGGCTGGTTGTGCTGTGTCTTGTGCAGGGTTTTGGAATTCTTTCAGCATTTCTGCTGCTGTTTTTCCTGTTTCTGTTGGTGTTGTCGGTATTCCTGCTACTGCTCCTGTCGGTCCTGACAGCTTTGGTGCTGTGTCTGGTATTGCCACTCTTTTTCCTGTGGTTTTTGCCCCGCAGGCGACCAGTAGCATTAGAACCATTACCGCTATTATCAGTTCTTTTTTCATACCGCGTTTACTATCTTGGTAGTATTTAAAGATTTTGGGTTTCAGTCACATATATCTACTTCTGAACATCATTATTGCGAGTACTGCAAAAATTAAGGTTAGTTTATAGAGAATTTTGAAAAACCGTCAAATTTGTCAAAATTCTCTTAGAGGACTTTGACTCAAATATAGGTTATTCAAAGTCCTCTATAGTATATGCTCGCTAATTTTCGCTGGGTTAAAACATATTAGAAAGTTTAGAGAAACTTTATGAATTCTTCGCGCGTTATGTTAAGGTCGTGCTTAATGATTTTGTTTAGCAGGCCCCTATCTATGTCTTCTCCGCCATGGTTAGGGATGACTGTGGTTCTTCCATCCAAGTGTTCGAAAAACATGTGGCTGCCTTCCTGTCTTTTCATTTCGAATCCGAGTTTGTTAAGAACTTTGGCAACTTCTTTTGCATTCAATAGAGGCAGTTTTGTCATGCCTCTAGTTCGATTTGCTGGAGGCTCAAGAATTTGAGTGCTGGTTCTTCCGTTTTCTTGCATCTCAAATACACGCGGATTGCCTCTTTTGTGCGTTTAATGCGTTCATCGTATGTTTTCGCTTGAGTATGGCATCCTGGAAGCCCCACAACTTCAGATATCAGATAGCCGTCTTCCCCTTCTTCCACAATTACATTATAAGTGGTTGTCATACTTTGTTTCGAGCAAGGATTGTTTATAAATGTTGTTGCTTGTGTCTTAACAGTCTCCACAGCAGTATTATCATGAAGATTAATGCTATCCCTGCCATCCAGACAAACCAATACGGCATTTTTTCATATTCCATAGATATTGTGCTTGCAGGCATTTGTCCTGACTTCAGGTCTGGATTGTATTCCCTGAATGTTTCCCTGGCTTCAACCGGCTGTTCTATTGGCGGTGGTGCTGTTGTCGCTGCTGTTTCAGTCTGCTGTTGCTGTGAAGGAGGCTGCACTGATCTGTAAGAATATGTTGCAGACCTGCTCGCACCGCTTCCTCCGCCGGGGTTGTGCGGGGTTGGTTCTGTACCGATTCTTGTAGTAAACGAAGCAGAACTAGAAGCTGATTCCGGCTGGTACGGCAAGGTATATTGCGCTTCTACCATTATTGCCATTAACAGCATTAACAATATGATATACCTCATTTTTTTCCTCTATGTATTTTCATAATTAATTCTCCTTCATAGTGTCCTATTGGAGAATCCTTTGTAGTTATAATTGTCACATTTATAAGTTGTGTTGTTTTTGGCGGAATAATTATTATTGGTTCGACATAAACATATGGTGTCGCTGTACCAGTAACTTCATAATGTATCGTAACAGGATAGTCTTTATCATTCGTAAAGTTCATTTTTCTCCACATCTTGTTCGGTTTTAATACCGCTCCGAAATCAAGGGTTGCCTCTTTTACATTGAAAAACCAGGTTTCGTTTGTTATATTGAATTTTACTGGATAAGTTTTGGTTTCCAGTAAAGTGTATTTGTTATAGAAATAGATTATTAGCACTATGAGTATTACTAGCAAACCGAGAGTTATGAATTTTTTATATTGTTGGCGTTTTTTCATTTTTGCGTGATAAGGCTATAGCCAGTAATATCAAAGCAGCAGCAATGCTAACAAGTGTGCCTATTGCAAACAATGTTTTTCTTTGGCCAGGCGTGTTTATTGCTCTTCCAGTTACAACTTCTTCATTTATTGTCGAGTCAATATTTATTTTGAATTCTGTCCTGAATGGATTATCTCCTCCTGATATTAGCATTGCCCGGTATGTTCCTTTCGGTGTTTGCGGGACCTGGATTGTTATTGGAATGTTGTTGAATCCAGGGTTTAATGTGGTTTCCAGTTCTTTTTTCAGTAATCGTCCTCCTGTTTTGTAAATGTATAATGCTAAAAGTGTTTTTACTGGTTTGTTCCATTTTAATGTTAGTGGAATCGAGAACTCGTTCTCTTTATTGGCCGTTAGGGTAATTTCGCCGTTTACAGATGTTTGTATCTCTCCTATACGGGTTATTTGTGTTGCTTTGGTTTCTCCTAAATCTATTTCCGCTAAATATTCTCCGGGCGGGAGATTTGGAATTGGAACATCGTTAACGATATGCTCTGTTGAGAATGCAGGTATTGTTTTTTGTGGAATTGGAATTTCTGCAATAACTGTGTTTTGTTCTTTTAGTGCTAATTTAGATGAAACTTGATATGGTGTTCGTCCTATGTTTCTTATAGATAAGGCATAGTGGAGTTTGTCTTCTGTGGCACTTATTCTTAGTTTTGGCGAAGGATATCCATTGTCGTATGGCTTTAGTATGTTGACGGTTACTTCTGCGGCGCTTCTTACCATCCCTTTCCCTTCTGATGCCTTTATTATTATGGAGTATAATCCGTTTTGTAGATTATTAGGCATGAAAATCTTTACTACAAACTGTTTTTGCTGTTTTGCTGCTATTTCGCTTTTTAAAGGCGGCAAGGAAACATAATCATTTAATTTTCCTGTGTCAATTTTTAGCGTTACTTCTGATGGGTTGTCGCGCATATTTGATACGTAGAATACAAAATCTATTTGTTTTCCTGGCTCATACAGGTATTCGGATTGTGCGTAAGACAGTCCTACTGCTGTTGTTTGTATTGCAAATAAGCTAATTAAAAGAAAAAATAAATGACATTTCATTCATCCACAAATGCCGCCTGTTGGAGTAACTGTTCCGGTTGCCAGCACAGTTGTTGGACCCGGCGAATTGTCTGCTACGCTCACGCCAGTCACTCCAAGATCGACTGTGACTGTTGTTAATCCTACAGGAATTTGTTGTCCTGCAACCGTGGGTGCAAGTTCTGTACCTAGGGTTCCATAAGCTTCTAAACTATTGCATCCAGGACCTAAAGGAGGAGCGTATGATGTTTTTGCTGTAATTGCATCTCCTGGTCCAATGAAAGGACTCGGATTATCTACATACAGATAGAAGTCTATTGGTTCATTTCCTGTTATCGCACCAACAAGTGCGTTGAATAGTGCTGCAGTGCAAGGACTCGCGTCTCCTAAACAGGTGTTTTCAGTGTTCCATCCAATAACATTGTTGGACCCAGGACCTACATTGCCTGATGTCGTATCAATCGACCAAAGAAAGTTTATACTTTGTAGCAGTACATTGTTAAAACTGCCAATATCAGACGCCTGCAGTCCTGTTACCTGATTTGATTCTGTAGTCATGTACAATCCTGCAATTGTTACAGCTAACACTGCTCCTAAAACACTAAACATTATGATGTTTTCATTCATTTTGGTACCTCCGATCTTGGCAATATGTATGATATCATTTGAGCTGTTGCTGCCGCCGGCTTCCCCTGCACTTCGCCATAGCTTGGCATTTGCTGGGCAGGTGAGCCAGGCGCGCTTATCATGTTGAAAGCAAATACGCCGGCAACAATCAGCACTCCTACAGCAAGAATTATTAGCGTTGCTCTAACCTTGTCCGCCATATAGTCAACCTCCTTTTTCTAGTTTACTTTTATGTATACTGATATATAAATTTAACGCTTACTTGCTCTGTCTTTGCTTCAGCCAGTTTAGAACTATCTCCCTGTTGTCAGGATAATTTGAAGCTACGTATTCTTTGAATGCCTTTTCTGCTTCGTCATTTTTTCCTTGGGCTGCAAATACTCTTCCTTTATGGTAGAGTCCTCGCGGATCTCCTTTGCTCGTTGCGGTTTCAAAATCATTTAATGCATCCTGAATTTTTCCATATTTTTCATGTGCCAATCCTCTTAAAAGATAACCCGTCCCATAATTTTGATTTAATGCAAAACCTTTATCGAATTCCTGCAATGCGCCAAGATAATTACCCGTTTCTACAAGCGCTCTCCCTTTGTATGCATGTGCTTCAGGACTAGGTTTCATACTGATACTTCTATTAAGATCCATTATTGACTCCTGATATTTTCCAAGAGTACATTTTGTTGTTCCTCTAAGCACAAGGCTCTCTTGATCCAGTTCATCGTATTCTTCTGCAGTATTCAGTGTCTCTATTGCTTCTTCTAATTTTCCAAGTTGTCCGTATGCCAATGCTTTTACTTTGTAGAAAAATTGTACTTTTGGTCTTATTTTAATTAGCTTGTCTGCTAATTCCACCACGCGATTGTTATTTCTCGTGTATGCTGAGAGCAAATGCAATTCTTGTACTTGATATCTTATGTTTTCCGGTTCAATGCTGAGTGCTTTTGTAATGCAGTCAATTGCTTCCTGAGGTTTAAGGAATGATTTGAGTTCTGGTTTGTCGAATGAAGTGGTTTTTTGTCCGTATAGGTGTGATAAGAATGACCATGCTTCTACTGTTGTATCATCCAGGCTTAATACTTCTTTTGCTAATTCTTCTGCTTTTTTGAAATCATCTTTTCCAAATGCAAGAAGGCTTCTTATCAGCAAAACATATGTTTCTTTTGAATTAGCATCCAAAGGAATTTTTTTGCAAATATCAATCGCCTTTTGCATGTCATCGTCTAAATCTATGCGCGTCATTGCCGCGCTGTATAATGCTCGATAATCCGGTTTTTTTGATTCTTCGATGCTTTTTTGATTTGCTGTTAATAGGTCCTCAACTGCCCAATCGCTGTTGTAGTTGAAGTTTCTTGCAATTCCTCTTCTAAAATATGCATCTCCGCAGCTTTTGTCTTCTTGTATTGCTTCAGTGAAGTATTCGATTGCATCTTCAAGATTTCTTCTTTTCAATGCTCTTTCTGCCAGCCATATCTTCTCATTCGCCTTGTTTCTTTTCTGTGCCTTTTCCAATTGTTCCTGCAGTGTTTTGGAGAGTGCTGCTTCTGCTTGTGCTGCTTTCAATTCTTCTTTCTGTGCTTTTATTTCCTGTTTCTCCTTCTCTCTTTCCGCTGTTCGTGCGCGTGATGCGAGTCCTGTGTATCCGATGCTTCCTGCGATTGCAACGAGTGCTGCGAGCGCTCCTGTTGCGACGAGTGTTGGGTGTTTTTGTATGAATCTTCCTGCTTTTTCCAGGATGCTGTATGAGTGTGCTGTTACTTTCTCTCCGTCGAGGTATCTTTTGATGTCGTCTCCGAATTCCTGGAAGCTCTGGTATCTGTCGGCTTTTTCTTTCGCGAGTGCTTTTAGTATTATGCTTTCGAGCTGCGGGTCGAGTTCCTTGTTTACTCTGCGCGGGTTTTCAAAATTGTTTTCGAGTGCGTCTTTCAGTACTCCGTGTATTCCTTTGGTTATGTCTCTGAATTGGTCTAAAGTCATCAGTTCGTACAGTATTGCTCCTACGCAGTATATGTCTGAGCGTTCGTCTACAAATTCAGAGCCTTCTGCCTGCTCTCCTGGCATGTACATCGGGCTTCCGAGAGTGATGCCGTTTTCCGTGAGGGACGTTCTGCTGAGTGTCGGGCTTGAGCCGTCAGGGTCTGGCGCTAT
>CAYUHB010000049.1:0-6426 GCA_964444355.1 uncultured Methanosarcinales archaeon | reverse complement strand
TTTGTGGTTCTTCCCGGTCTGCGAGTTCTTCTATTCTGTTTGCCACTCCTATTGTCATTTGTTTTTTGCACGCTGGGCAGATTTTGTTGATTGCATTGCTTTCTTTTGGTGACATGCTGACTCCGCAGGTTCTGTGCCCGTCGAAATGGTATTTTCCTTCTTCAGGAAAATATTCGATTGTTTCTATTATGTTTTCTTTTATTGCTTTTATGAGTTCTGCGTAGCTTAGTTCTTTCATTTCGAATGTTGTTGCTTCTCTTCCTATTCTCCAGGGGAATGCTGAGTGGCTGTCTGAGAAGCTGACTATTGATATGTTGTCGAGTTGTGATAGTCTCCTGTTCATTCCAGGATCCGAAGAAAGTCCGCTTTCTATCGCGTGTATGTGTTTTGTTTGTTCTTGGAAGCATTCTTTTAGGGAATTGAATCCTGACATGCTTCCGAATACTGAGAACCAGGGTGTATATGCGTGTGCTGGTATTATTTCTATTTCCGGACTTATTTGTTTCAGTTCTTCTACGAATTGCGGGCAGGGTATTTTGAATATTGGTCTTCCGTCGTAGTCTATTCTTCCTTTTTTGAGTAAATATTCCACCATTTGGTCTGCTACTTGAAAGTTTGGTGCAAGAACGAGGTTGTGTATTCTTCTTCCTTTGCCGTCTTGTGTGTATACCAGCGCTATTTCTGTCTGCAAAACAAAGGGGAATCCTGTTTTTGTCAGCATTATTCCTTTTCCGTTGTCAGTTAATTGTTCTTTTAGTTCTGGGAGCCATTTTGGGTGCTGGAAGTCTCCTGTTCCCAGTAGATTCAGCCCTTTTAATTTGGCGTATTTCTCTAGATTTTGCAGTGTGATGTCTTTTGAGCAGGCTCTTGAGTATCTGGAGTGTAGGTGTAAATCTGATGTTACTTTCATGACTATTCCGTTGTCATATACCTTTTTATACTTTTGTGTGCGCGAGAATATTATGGCTTTAAAGAGGAGTATTGCTGAGCTTGTGGGCTTTCAGGTTGTGAAGGTTATTGCCGGCACTATTTACATTGCTGGCTTGACTTCTTTGATTCCTTTGCTTCCTTTGGTTTTTTCTCCTCAGGAATTGGTTAAGGCAGAATATGCTTTGGCTGCTGCTTTGGGTTTTATTTTTGTTGGTTTTTTGCTGGTTTACTGGTTTTCTGGTTCGCACAGGATTGCTTTGCGCGCTTTGGGCCTGTATACTTTGATTCCTGGCAGTTTGGCAGTGTTTTTCCTGTTTTCTCCGAATCGTATGGCTAAGTTGTTCCGTTTGTTTGGTGATTTGCCTAATTTGGAGCAGTACCTGCAGTCTTATCTTCCGAATGCGTGGTTTCTGGCAGGCGTTTATATTATTGTGGGCTGTTTTCTTGTTTGGCTTTCAGTAAAGAAATAATTTCTTTTTTGAGCTTGTCTATGCCTGTTCCTTCTTTTGCGCTTATTTCTATTGCGTTCTTGAATGTTGCTCCTGTGTCTGCCTTGTTTGCAACCACTATTATTGGCAGTGAGAATGTTTTTTTGATTTCCAGCAGTAGGTTTCTTTGTTCTGGTATTGTGTACCCGCAGGTTTCTGTTGGGTCTATTACGAATATGATTATTGTTGCCAGGTGTTTTAGGGCTAGTATTGCTTGTCGTTCTATGGGGTTTCTTTTTTCTAATGGTCTGTCCAATAGTCCTGGCGTGTCGATGTACTGGTTGTCTTCTGCATCGTAGCCCAGGTTTAGTTTTTGTGTTGTGAATGGGTAGCTTGCTATTTCTGGTTTGCTTCCTGTAAGTACTGCGAGCAGTGTGCTTTTGCCTACGTTTGGCGCTCCTGCTATTACTATCGTGTTTACTTTTGTTTTTAGTGATGGGTATCCTTTCATTGTTTTTCTGCAGTATTCAAGGTATGTGAGGTTGTCTTTGATTTGTTCCATTACTGAGCTTGTTCTTCCTGAGAATGCTCTTCTTAGCTTGTTGAAGTGCTCGAGTCTTGTTGTAAGCGATAGTTCTTTTGTGTATTTATGCAATAATCCTGTCATTTGTTTTTTTGCCCAGTTTATTGCTCCAAGGCTTTGTTTGAGCATTGGATAGTCTAGTGTGCATTTGATGAGTTCCTGGTAGAATGGCGCGAGCTGGTCTATTGATGGGAAGCATCTTCCTATGAAGTCAAGCGAGTTCATCAGCGATTTTCCGTATGCTTCTATTCTTGCTGATTCTATTCTTTTGCTTCGTATTGCTTTGTTCCTGCTGGTGGTTTCCTGTCTTGAGTGCGCAGCTGCATCTGTGCCGTTCTTGTATGCCATGTCCAGGTATTTCTGGTAATTTTCTACTTTGCCTAATCCTTGCAGGTTCATAAGAGGAGAATTTTGCTATTGCCTTTTAAATGCTACGTCTGTACCATTATTTCTTTTTCCTTAACTGTTAGTTTTACTTCCTTTCCTTCTTTTAACTCTAGCGCATCGCTGACGTCTTTCGGTATGCGAAGGATAAGATTGCTTTTGACGCGGTTCAATTTTATTCTATAAAGCATTTTTCTCAATTTGTTGAGTAGCAATATGCGCTCGGCTTGGTCCGGCTCATAATATATTTCCCCGCAAACACAACGGTATCCCTCCAGGGCATATTGGTTAAATCTTACATTGCCGTAAATCATTTTTTTTCCACAGCGATGACATTTCATTTTCCGTATTTGCCGAAGTGTATTAGCACCCAGCAGTCCTCCTCGAGTATTTTATGATAATCTTTTGCTATCACGGCCACATAAACTTTGTTTTTTCTTGGCAGCCAGCGTTCAATAATGCCCTGTTTTCTTTTATGCTGGGCATCTTGTCCATTGACGAGTATTTCTACAACGTCTTGCGTAGACCAGCCGTATTCGCATAATTCGCGCATTGCCGCGTCCGATACAAAGAGTCTCAAACCTTCATAGCGGGCATTCAGCGTATCTTCATAACGTATGTCATTGGAGTATGTCATATTATTTAAATCTTTTGTAAGTTTGGCCTGCACGCCTGCTGTGAGCGAGCACCTTTTTACAGGCGTACAGGCCTTCTAATAGTATGTTTTGCTGGTTAAAGGGTGTATCGATGAAATTTCTGAAAGGTTTCCGGTGTAAAACGAAGATATTGCGGTTTTTGGATTAAAACCAGGAAACTTTTCGTAACGAGCCGGATTCTCTAAAAAAATCGTAATGCTTGCAGACGATTTCGAAAAGAAAGTTTTAAATATTACTTTGTATTACTTTGTAATATGGAGACTGTTTGCATTAAAGTTGAGGATGAATTGCTCGATAGGGTTAATCAGAGCATGAAGAAATCAGGGTACAGCACGAAAACAGAGTTCATCAGGGAAGCCATAAGGGAAAAGCTTGAAGATGATGAGAAGGAAGTGCTGATTAAAGAGTTTATGAAGTTCAGGGGAAAAGGCAGAAGCACGACTGATGAAGAGAGGAGAAAGACGAGAGAGGAGGTAAGTAAGGAGTTGATGGAAGAGCTGAAGAAAAGGTTCAGCTGAGTTATTTGGTTCTTATTGGCGTTATTATGTCTGAAAGGTTTTTTTAGTGGCTTAGAATTACGGGCATTTTGTTCTTGGTATGTAATCCCCAGAGTTTTCTGCGCTTGAGTTCTTTTTCTATTTGCCCGCATATGCTGGCTTCTATCAGAATGTCTTTGCAGGTATCGCAAACAAGCATTGGATACAAGCCTACATATTGTCCGGCTGTATAGTAAGGAAGATTTTTCCTTTCATACGTTCCATTGCATTCGTCGCATTTTAGTTTTTCCATTTTCTTGGGTAGCCAGAGTATACAGTTATAATTTTATATTTGCCATCTGGTCTGATTTTGTATATGACTGTGAAGTATTTATAAATTGTGATAAAATGATTGTTTTGGCATATTCTTTGTCCTCTTGTGAGCGCTTCCATTATCTCTGATTCTGATATTCCATCTTGTTCTGCTTCTGTCCAAGCATGTTTTGTAAAGATTACCTCTTCTTCTTTTGTCATAAAGTCAGACCTGCGCGCCTGCTGTGAGCGAGCACCTTTTTACAGGCGTACAGGCCATCTTATAGTATGTTTTGCTGGTTAAAGGGCGTATCGCCGGAAAAGTTGAAAGGTTTCTGTGCTTGGTTGTAATGTTTTCAAGAAAATGAAGAGTTTTCCGTGATTTTTTCGTGTTTTGTAGAAAGTTTTTAAAACATTATTGATTTAAGTATTGGTATGAAGGTGTTGTTTGTCTGCAATCAGAATCTGCATCGTAGCAGGACTGCTGAAGAATTGTTTAAAGACAGGTTTCAGACTAAATCTGCTGGTTTGTATAATGAGCGCCCGGTTGCTGAAAATCAGCTCTCCTGGGCTGATATTGTTGTTGTGATGGAGGAAGAGCAGAGGATTGAGCTTGTTAAGCGTTTTCCTAAGCTGATTTTGCAGAAGCGCGTTATTTCTTTTGATATTCCTGATACGTTCTGCTATAATCAGCCTGAATTGATTGAATTACTGAAGTTGAAGGCTGATTTTTTGTAGACTGTCAAATATGTCGATAATTTTAAATATGAAGAGTGCTTGCTCGTTTTATATGGAAAGAATCATCATTGACGAAAAAATCTTGGCCGGAAAGCCGGTGATTAAGGGCACGAGGATTTCTGTAGAGTTTATTCTTGAACTTTTATCTTCCGGGATGGCTGTTGATGAGATTTTGAAGGAGTATCCTCATTTGAAAAAGGCCGATATTTTGGCGGCTTTGGAGTATGCTACTCGTACACTGCGGCATGAGGAAGTATACCCTATTGCGGTATGAAATTCTTGACAGATGAAAATGTTGCCTTATCGGTAATTCGTGCACTGAGACAGGCGAGTTTTGATGTTAGGGATATAAAGGAAGAAGGATTCTATGGTCTTAGTGATCAAAAAATTTGTCAGTTTGCACTTGACGAGGACCGGGTTATCATCACTCACGATAAGGATTTCAAGGCGTTCTCTACTCATAAAGGCATTGTTTTGCTTCGTTTTAGAGACCAAAAACCTGAAAAAGTTGCCAGGGTGTTGTTGCAGGTTTTGGAATTGATTAAGGATAAAATCAAAGGCAACGTTATTATTGTTTCAGACGATAAAATAGTCATTCATACTAATCCTTGATCGTCCGTATTACTGCTTTGTTGCTGCTGCCTACTTTTGTGTCGCCTGTGTAAATGTCGTAGAATGCTATGTAGTCTTTTGCTGCCAGTCCTCCTATGTATTCGTCATACTGGTATCCTCTTGCAAAGCTGACGTAGTTGTCTCTGTAGATTAATGGCACTGTTTCGCACGCTGGTGCTGCTGGCATGTTGTAGAATTCCGCGCACATTACTGCTTTGAGGTGTGCTGTGGGGTCTGCAGCGTATGGTCCGAAGCTTCCCGCGAATGTTTTGATACTGCTTTTCTTGATTGGTATGTATCCTGCTCCTTCATAGTTTGTTATCGGCGGCACCATTATTTCGTTTACCCAGAAGGTTACTTGTGCTGGGTAGACTGCTTCTATTTGTATTCCTCCTGGTGGCGGTGTTGTTTCTTCTGCTCTTGGAGAGGGCGGCTCTCTTACTGGTTCTTGTGCCATTGGTGTTGGTGTTCCTCTGTCTATTTGTATTGGTTGTTGTGTTGGTATTGTTACTGTTGGTGCTGGTTTTACTGCTATGTAGAGAAGTAATGCAATTATTACTACCATTAATGCTCCGATGATTAGTGCTTTTGCCATGTTGCTATGATGATGTGCAGTCTTGCGAATGCAAGTCCTGGAATTGTGATGAGTATGATGATAGCAAGTGATAGTAGGGGTATTGTTTTGATGAATATGAAGGGAAGGATGAGGGCAATTCCAGATACGATAATGTTGAGAATGAATGCGGGGATAATTGTCCTTGCATGTTTTACTCCATAGACGAATGTGCTTTTAAATGTTTGCTGTGCTGGGATTAGTGCAAAGCTTATCTGTCCGAAGTAGAGTATTGCCAGAGTGACTGCGGTCATTATTACCGTGTATGCTGTGTTGAACATTAGTCCTTGTGCTGCGCTGTAGAGTACAAAGGCAATTACTAGTATTATGAACCAGAATATGCTTAATAGGCTGAATTTGAGCCAGGTTGTTGTTATCGGCATTTTCTTGTAAATGGTTTTTAATGACAAATGCCATATTATTCCTCTCAATAATATCCATACTGCCAGCAGGGATAATAGGAAGTATGTCAGGTATTTGAGCAGTTCGTGGTATGCTGTGATGAATTCAGGGTTTTGCTGCAGTTTTGTTTCCAGCTCGTATACTTCTGATTCTGCCAGTTCGTTGACTGTTTTCGACATCGCTTCCATCATTGTGTTTGTTATTTCTACTGTCGGCGTGAAGAAGACGAACTGCAGTTGTACGAGTGATGCTAAGAAGAGGATTTCAAGGAGTGCTGTTAGTAACAGGTATT
>CAYUHB010000048.1:0-6502 GCA_964444355.1 uncultured Methanosarcinales archaeon | reverse complement strand
ACACTATGAATTAGGAATCGAACCTACAGAATGGTAGACTTCTTACACACGGCTGCCCACAAGAGCGCAACCTGAATGTGCGCACAATTCAAGATTTTAAATAGTTGAAAAACCATATTGACAATGAAAAGATTGGGTTGGCATTAGGACAAGTTGTGATCGTTGAACATCCCCCACGGGGATAGGTCAAAAAGTTAGATTCGTACAATGCAACAACCTTGCACTGCAGGATGTTTTTTAGGCTTCTTTTTGTCAGAATACTACCAAAATAATGAAATTGGTAATTCAGAAAGATTTATATAGTTCTACCAATTATCTACCAAAATCTACCAAATTGGTAGTATGAAATACCAATTATCTACCAAAATCTACCAAATTGGTAGTTCACAGATGGAAAAACCTGAAAAACCTCCAAAATGGGAAAAAATACTGAATGAACACTCGAAAGAGATATTTCCGTTAATGAATAAAAAGCCAATTTTTGACTTTGTGGCCCAACAAAACAAAGAGTACGCACATTGGGACGAATTTCGATATAAGCTGATGCCAGAAAACACAACAAAGGAATACCTTTGGGCGCTCATAAAGTTTTTCAGAGTGGAAAGGTACAGACCATTCAGATTTGCAGACATAAAATTCGTATACTCCCTACTTGATGAAATGCTGAAACAGCTGCATTTCTTCGATAAGAGCTCCGCAGGACAAATCAAAGTTGGTGAAGAATTCATTATTGGAGGAGAATCAATAAAAATCGAAGGAAAAGAAAGATACATTATCAGCTCCCTGATGGAAGAAGCAATCGCTTCAAGCCAATTGGAAGGAGCGGCAACAACACGAAAAGTTGCAAAGGAAATTCTACGATTAAACAAAAAACCAAGAAGCCATTCAGAAAAAATGATCGTCAACGGATATAAAACAATGTCGCGTCTCAGAGAACTGAAGGATAAACCTCTTACTGTAGACATGATTATCGAATTGCAAAGAGAAATAACCAGAGATACGCTCAAGGATAAATCAGATGAAGGCAAACTGAGAGACAGCAATGATGTTGTAGTAGGCGATCAATTCATTCCTGATAAGATTTATTACCACCCGCCAGATTATAAAGAAATACCAAAATTGATCCAAGAATTCTGTGAATTCGCAAACAACGACGACCCAAAAAGTTTCATGCATCCCATCATTAAAGGCATCATACTCCACTTCCTAATAGGATACATTCACCCATTTAACGACGGAAATGGAAGAACGGCACGAACCGTATTCTACTGGTATGTACTTAAACAAGGATACTGGCTATTTGAATATATGTCAGTCTCCAGAATCCTGCTTCGATCAAAAAAGAGATATGGACTGGCATACCTTTATACCGAAACAGATGATAATGACCTGACTTATTTTATCAAATATAACATGAACGCAATTCAAGAGGCACTAGAAGACACCTCAAATTACATAAAGAAAAAACAACAGGAACAAATCGAAGCAATCAAGCTCGTTAAAGGACTGAAAGATGTCAACTTAAGACAAGCAGACATCCTGAAAGAATTCATGAAAAACCCCGAACACATATACACTGTGGAAGAAATAAAAAACACATACGCAACCGCATATGACACGGCCAGAAACGACCTGCTACATCTTGAAAAACTCAGCTATCTTGATAAAAAGAAAGTAAACCGCAAATTTATCTTTCATTTAAAGAAAAAGAATGTTCCGGAAAGAGACACATAGAATTTGTAATCCAGTCAAAAGAACTGCTCGCATACTACGACAAAACAATACAATTCCTCGAAAACATGCATAAACTCTACAACCAGTTCAACATGGAATTATTCTCAAACACCATCAAACAAAAAGAACAACTAACCAACAAAGGCGAAAACTTACTCAAAAAAGAAACCACACTAGCCCACCACTTACTGAACGTGGTCAGTGTGAGTTTCGACTTGCTCGGCAACATCACAGCCAAAGCACACTCATAACGGTTTGCCCGTATCCATTTGATATAACCAGCAGGCATCCACATAACTATCATAAGCTTCCGCCTCCTTCCGCACATATTCCATGGCCTTATCATCCCACCTGCATATGCTCCGCCCCCTTTTCCTAAACGACTCTTCAGGCTCATCACTAATACGACATTTCCGTTCAAGATTCTCTTCCTCCCACAAAAAAGCCAGTTTAGCCTCAGCAATAACCCTTCTTCTCATTACAGCCATAAGCGCTTTTCTCAACCGTTCAACATCCTCTTTCGAATATTGTTCACCCATAAATATCACCTCATCATGATACATGTTTTACTCCTTAACAAGCCTATCGACCAAAAAACCGTAAGAATTACAAGTCATTCCGTAAGAATTACGAGTTTAATGCTCGAAAATCGTAAGAATTACGATACGAACCGGAAATTCGGAAAAAACAGGACAAGGCATATTCTGCCATAAAATGGCGATGAAATAGATGTCGAAACGAATGATTAATAAAATCTAATAAATTAAGCTTAAATATGTTGAAAGATTTTTATCATTTGCATCTGCAATTTCAGAATTTTATGTTGAGCAAAGGATATAAAGTGAGAAGCAGAGAGGGTTTGATCTCCCCTATATTTCCAACAACCTTTACAATGAGTGGCGGTCCTGATTTAGCATACAAATTTTGGCAGGGAGATAAGAGTTTATTGGGAAATCATATAGTTAATCAACCATGTATTAGACATTGGGATATTGATTTAACTGGCGACAAAAAACATCTTTCCTTTTTTAATATGTTCGTTGCAGACAGTATTGATGGATATTCAAGAGAAGAAATCATATCTCAGTTTTATGAATTTTTTGTAGAATATCTTAACTTAGATCCTTCACGATTTTATGCCAGCTATTTTTCTGGAGGCGATATAAAAAGCACACATTTTGAAGCAGATGAGGGAATGAAACAAATCTGGTTATCTTTAGGTATTGATTCTTCACGGATTATTGGCTTTGGAGATAAATACGGGATGGAAGCATTTGTGGCTAATACTATAGAACCTGTGGGCGGACCAAGAGCAGAACTTTTCTATGATTTGAGAAAAAACCCAACAAAAATAAAGTCAGTTGAAGAATTTTTACAATTAGATAAGAACGGCGAAATTTTAGAATTTTGTACTCACGTGTTTTATAATGTTGGTGTTGAAGTAGAAGAAAAGAACAGTGAGAAGATTTTCAATTTCAAAAAAATGAATAAGAAAGCCATTGCAGTAGGTTTTGGACCACAAAGAATTTTAACAATTACCGAGGGAGTAAATGACGTAAGAGACATTTCTATTTTAAAGAATCTGAAAAAATGTTTAGGATCTCAATCTGATGATTTGAAAAAGGAAGCGACCATAGTTACCGACCATATCAGAGGTTTGGTTTTCTTAATTAATGATGGTGTTTTAGAATTACGTGGAAGAAAAGAGAGTAGCAGAAAGTATCTCTTCAGAAAATATCTCAAACATTTCAAAGAAAACTTTAACAAATTGCCTTTACAGAATAAAAACGAAGCTTTGAAGTGTCTCGTAAATGAATCAATTGACATGTTTAGCATATTGTTTCCCGAATTTGCCAAAAAAAGAGTTTTTATCCATGAAAAATTTATTGAAGTTTACAACAAATATTAGTATGCCAAGGTAGCTTTCAATGCGGACAATCATCATGATGCACGGCCTGCCAGGAACCGGCAAATCATACATTGCTGAAAAAATCGCAGCCAGCCTGCCCAACATTGTCATTCTGAAAACAGCGCGATTCCGGGAAAACCTCAAAACATCACTTCCAGAGCGCTTTGACGAGACAAACCCGCAAACCCGCAAGGAAAAAGACAGGACATACAAACAGATACTCAAAGAAGCACGAAAAGCCCTGAAAAAAGGAAAAACATCCATCTTGGACGCAACATTCCACAAAAAATACCGGCGAAAATGGGCATACCAGCTCGCCAAAGAACTGAACGCAAAACTAATCATCATCTCAACAACCTGCAATGAACACACAATATTCCAACGTCTCAAAAAACGCAAAACAACAAGCCCAGACGCCTTCCTCAAATCAAAAAAAGCCTATCAAGTAATGAAAGAACAGGCAGACGCACTAAACGAGAAAGGACTTAATGTCAAATATGTGAATACGACACGATATGACATAAGGGAAGTGATGAGATGGGTGAAGAAGGAGATATGTGGGATGCGTAAAGAGGATCAGTAAGTGTTATGTTCAATAAAATTTCCCGTTCTTATTTGAATCAAGCGGGAGTTCCGTCCTTCGGACATATAGGCTTCGCATTCTATTCATTTAGCAATCCAACATAATAAAGTTTTTATAAAAACCAATACCAATCAAACATGAAATGACTGAACAAGAAGAAACCCTTGAAAATTATGAACAAAAACTCCTTGATTTAGCCTTAAAAGCAGAACAGGGCAATTTTGATTTTGCTCACTTAAATCCTAATGAGGTACTCAAAGACGTATTTCACCATAATGGATTTAAACCACAGCAATTAGAGATTATCACAAGAATTCTTAATAGAGAAGGCAATACTTTAGGCATTATGCCGACTGGCGGCGGAAAATCAGTTTGTTTTCAGATTCCAGCTTTGATTCAAAAAAATCTTACTGTTGTTGTAAGTCCATTAATTGCCCTGATGAAAGACCAGATAGATAATCTAACCAAAAAAGAGATTTATACTGCTTTTTTTGTAAATTCTTCAATTTCTGAGAATATCAAAGAAAAAATTCTAGACTTAGTAGAAAAGAAAAAAGTTAAATTATTGTATCTTGCTCCAGAAAGTTTAAAATCAGAACGAATTTTAGAAGTGCTAAAAAAATTAGATATTGGCTTATTTGTAATTGATGAAGCTCATTGTATTTCAACGTGGGGGCATAATTTCAGGCCAGATTACTTAAGACTTCCAGAGATTATTGAAGAGCTTAATCATCCTCAAATTTTAGCTCTTACTGCGACAGCAACAAAAGAAGTAGAGGAGGATATCCAGAAACAGCTTAAAACTCGATGCAAGGTGTTTAAGGCGTCTTTTGACCGCCCTAATCTTTATATTGATGTCATCTCCTTAGAGAAGAATGTTAAAAAGGAACTCTTCTTAGTTAGCTTATTACAGCGGTTAAAAGGTTCAACTATTGTTTTTGTGACTTATAGAACAACTGCTGAAAAAATATCAGAAATATTGAACTCAAATGCAATTAAAAGTGTTCATTACCACGCGGGGTTAGACAGAGAAGTCAGGGAAAAAACACAAAGTCAGTTTATTTCTGGTGAGGCCCGGGTAATCGTAGCCACCATAGCTTTTGGCATGGGGATTGATAAAACAGATATTAGAAATATAATACATTATAACATTCCACAATCAATAGAAAACTATTATCAGGAAATTGGAAGGGCTGGCAGGGATGGAAATCTTTCTAATTGCATTGTCTTATTTACAAAAACGGATGAGGATAAAATTAAGGATTTAATATCCAGCAGTTGGCCTGATGAAAACAAAATTAAGAACATAATCTCATATTTAAAAAGTAAAAATAGCAAATATTTTTTTGCAACAACCAAAAAGATTGGTTTTGATTGTGATATCAAAGAAATACCTGCCAATTTAATTTTGCATAGATTAGAAGAATCAGGGGCAATTAAGATATTTACAAACATTATTTACCAAGTTAAACCTCTATTCAATAAAGACTATTCTGAAATTATTGAAGAAAATCCTGAATACAAAAAAGACTTAGAAAATATATTTTCTTGTGATTTCTTTAAAAACAGCAGAAAAACTTGGTTAGTTTTAGAAGAACTGATGAATAACACAGGATTGAATTATTTTAGAATTTTAGAAATTTTGAATCATCTAAGAAAAAATAATTATTTGAAATTTTCCGAAATTATGCGTAAGGACCTTATTTGGATAAAAGACAAAATAAATGATTTTGACATTGCTCCATTAGTCAATCTATTTGATTCCATATTAAATCGTGACTTAAGTAAAGTGGATTTGCTGATAAAAAGCCTGACAAAACAAGGATGTATAAGAAAGAATATTCTAGAATATTTTGATGAGCCACATTTAAAAGATAATTGTGAAATGTGCTCTTATTGTGTTGGAGACAAACTTGCTGAAAGAATAGAACCAGAAATTAACGAAAATTATGCCAGTGACGAAGAAATTGAAAATATAGTTGATTTGGAAATTTATGATTGCAAACAAAATTTACCATTAACACTATTGGTAAGTGTCGCTCAAAATAGAGAGATTGAAGAGAAAGATTTTGTTAATGTACTGGTCGGTAAACTACATAAATTGAGCAGTAAGTGGAAATTCGAGTTAGACTGTTATGGAATATTGGATAGTCTCAAAAATCAAGATATTGTTTTAGAAGAACTTCTTAAAGGTTTAATTGATAAAGGACTAATAAGCGAAGAAATTGATGGAACATTAAGAATAACAAAAAAAGGAATTAAATATTAATAATTAA
>CAYUHB010000047.1:6200-6564 GCA_964444355.1 uncultured Methanosarcinales archaeon | reverse complement strand
CAGGATTTATTTGGACAAATGGTCTTAGACTATGATGTTATAATTGCAGGTGCAGGTCCTGCAGGTGCTGAGTGTGCCAGATATTTATCAGACCATTCTAAATACAAAGTTCTTTTGCTTGATAGGACTCAGGAGATTGGAGAGCCTAAGAAGTCTACTGCCGGGACTTTTAGTGAAGCGATGAAAGTATTTCGATTGCCTAAAAAAATCGTGCAATGTAAGATTAATAAAGCGATTATTGAAAGTCCATCTGAACAGGTGGTTTTTCCTGTTAAGGGTTATGTGCTTGATTTTGCAAAATTGAAGAAGTTTCTTGTTGAAGATGCGGTTCATCATGGTGTGGATGTGAAGATACAGGCAAATG
>CAYUHB010000047.1:0-6190 GCA_964444355.1 uncultured Methanosarcinales archaeon | reverse complement strand
GTCACTAAGCAGGTTATTGAGAAAAATCGTGTTGTTGGTGTTGAATATTCTGATGGTGATGGTGTTCATGTTGCCCGGGCTAAAATAATTATTGATGCCACAGGACCTCCGGCAGTATTGTCAACAAGGCTTGGTTTGAGAAAGATTGATCAGAAAAATCATTGGGTTGGTGCAGAGTTTGAAATGGAACATCTAAAACTTAAGCAGCAAAATGCATTTTTAATACATCTTGATCACACATATGCTCCTGGCGGATATTCCTGGATTTTTTCCACTGGCAAAAATCACGCAAAGGTGGGCAATTGTTGGCAAACTGCTTATTTCAGGAATAAATGTGGTTCAGGCTCCCAGCTAAATTATCTGAAAAAATGGATTAAATCCGATGAACGATTGCGAAACGGCATCGCTATCGAGGTTCACGGAGGTGATGCCTATTTTGATTCTGTCGGTCATTTGAGTGCGGATAATTTTATGGCGATTGGCGATGCTGTATGTGCGATCAATCCCCTTTCCGCTGAGGGAATCAGGCCGGGCATGTATTCTGGCATGTTTGCAGCTCAGGCGGCTATTGCGGCGTTGAAAAAAGGGGATGTTTCTGGTCGCCAGCTTGCTGCTTATGATGCAAAGTGGAATGCATACAATGCACAGCGGCGCTTGTCGGGGCTTATGAATAAGGTAGTTTATCGCCTTCCAAACAGCGGATTTGACATGGTGGTCAGAAATGTCCGCAAGCTTGGTGCCGGCCCGTTCATTAATCGTTTTGTTAACCTGAAATTTAGTTTATATGATATGAGAAAACTTTTTAAATAACTATTTTATCTATTTATCGTGCATTCAAAAAAAGGATTTTGATGTTTACTTGTGCGGTCCTCCTCCGATGGTTGAGGCTGTTATTGAGAAATTGAAACAGATGAAGCATCCTGAGAACAGGATTTATTTGGACAAATGGTCATAATATTTATAAACTAAAGTTCTTATTTTGGTATTATGTCAAAAAAGAGGGATTTGATATTATTGATACTTTGGCCTATTTTGGCTTCTTTGATTTCCTTTTTGATTAATGCTAATTTTTTTGTTTCAATATTGTTGTTTCTTGGTGTTCCTTCTGTTTATCTTTCTCTTATTAATCAAAAATATGTCAAGAAAATACTCTTGTTTTCCCTTGCTTTTGGGCTTCCTGTAGGCATCGTCGTTGATTATATTATGGAGCTTACAGGCGGGTGGTATATTCCTTATTCAATTTTTGGTTCTTTCAGGTTGTTTGGTTTTATAACTTTGGATATACTTTTATGGGGGGTTTTGGAGACGTATTTGATACTTATTTTTTATGAAACTTTTGTTGAGCAAAAATGCACTCCTGAACTTTATTCTTCAAATTTCAAATATCTGCTGATTCTTGTTATATTGGCATTGGGTGCTTTTGTTTTATTATACTTTTACAATCCGTTTTTGCTGAATATTGATTATTTCTATCTTAAAATGGGTCTTGTTATGATTATTCTGCCTGTTGTTAGCATGTTGCTTAAATTTCCCAAGTTTTGGAACAGGTTCCTCAATATGGGCGTATATTTCTTCATATTTGATTTTATTTACGAGCTTACTGCTGTAAAGCTTGGTCAGTGGTCTTTTCCAGCAGAAAATCAGTTTATTGGGATTGTTGATATTATGGGAATAAGGTTTGCTTTTGAGGAGATTTTTTTCTGGATGATTTTGACTGCTATGGCTATTGTTGCATTTTATGAATTCTTTGATGATGATAAGAAATGAGTCCTTATCCTCGAAACCTTTATAAAACACCTTCTTTTGCCACGACTGGGGAGTGATGCATGGGATTGTTTGGCAGTAAAAAGGAAGCTGGGGAAGCTCTGAAGAATGAAGAAGAGCGTAATCAGCAGTTGAAGTCTTTGTCAGATAGGATTAAGGCTTTGGAGGCTTCTGTTAGTAAAATCAGGCAGTCTGTTCAGGAGCAGAATGAGAATTTTTCTTCTGCCCACAAATATATGAGTACAGGTATGGATTCTTTGGAAACCACCCTTGCAGAGATAAAAGAAACAGTTGTCGAACTTGGCAAAACTAGTCCTGAAATTCAGTATAAAATGACTCTTGATGCTAGTGAACGTGCAAAAAAAGCAGAATCTTCTGCTATGGATTCAGCTGGTTCTGCTTTGAAAGCAAAATCTGCTTGTGAAGAGGCTAAAAAATCATACGATGACGCGGTTAAAGAAAGGGCAGAGGCGGTGAAGGCTTCTGTTGCTGTTAATGATTTGCGTTCCACGGTTGAAGCTACCCGTACTGCAGTGGATGCTGGTCTTAAAAGTTTGGAGACTGGCTTTAAGGATAAAAGTGATGTTTTGTTGAAGAAATTGGAAGAAGATGGGATGAAGGCGTATGCGAAGAGTGGCGCTGAATTTATTAATCAGCTTAAGAAGGGCGTTGCTGAGGTTAAAGGTATGGTCAGGCAGGCTTACTTTTTGGCAATGCCGGCTGAGCAGAAGACGTTTTTGATTGATTTTGGTGCTAAATTTAATTATAATGCGGAATGGTTCCGTACATACTCTAAAGACTTGCGTGAGGATTTGAAGCGCAGGTCTAAAGATCTTAATGAGGTTCAGAAAGCCTCTATGGAGGGCAAGAGGCTTAAGCTGTATAACGATGACAGGATTCTTGATGTGCTGGTTCAGTGCGCAGAAGCAGATAAAATGGATGTTGCTGATTTTTACAGGTCTGCTGTTGAGGTGTTGCGTGCGCGTGATGCTGATTTCAAGCAGAGGTATGATTCTGCTGAGAAATATGAGGCAGGTGAAAGGGCTAAATCAAAGAAGCGTTAACCTTTTAAAACCCTGAATGTTCTCTGATTGCTATGGCAGAAAAGCTGGTGATTACTCCTTGGGAGATTAAGGGCAGTGTTTTGGGTGTTGATTATGATAAGTTGATGGCTGAGTTTGGCGCAGATCCTTTGACTCCTGAATTGTTGAACAGGGTGAAGAAGTATGCCAAGGGCGACTTGCACGTTTTGCTTAGAAGGAAGTATTTCATTTCCCATCGTGATTTTAACTGGATTTTGAATGAGTATGAGAGGAAGAATCCTTTCTTCCTGTATACCGGAAGGGGTCCTAGTGGTCCTGTTCATATTGGTCATTTGATGCCTTGGATGTTGTGCAAGTGGTTGCAGGATGTTTTTGATGTTGATTTGTGGTTCCAGATGACTGATGATGAGAAGTTTTTGTTCAAGGACGATTTGACTATAGAAAAAGCTCACGAGTGGGCTATGGAGAATGCTTTGGATGTTATCGCTCTTGGTTTTGACCCTCATAAGACGCACATTATTGTTGATACTGATAATGCGAAGACGATGTACAATCAGGCTATCAGGGTTGCGAAGCATTTGAACTTCTCTACGACAAAAGCAGTGTTTGGTTTTACTGGTGAATCAAATGTTGGCCAGATTTTTTACACTAGTATGCAGGCTGTTCCTGCTTTCCTTCCGAGTGTTCTTGCTAAGAGGAATATTCCTTGTTTGATTCCTTTGGGCATTGATCAGGATGCTCATTTCCGTGTTGCAAGGGATATTATTCCAAAGCTTGGTTACCCTAAGCCTGCTATTTTGCATTGCAAGTTCTTGAGCGGTCTTGGTCAGGATGGCAAGATGAGTGCTTCCCAGCCTCATACTGCTATTTACACGACTGATAGTCCTCACGTTGTTGCTGAGAAAATCAAGAAGCACGCGTTTAGCGGCGGTCAGAAGACTGCTGAAGAGCAGAGGAAGAAGGGCGCTAATCCTGATATTGACGTGAGTTATCAATGGTTGCAGACTTATTTCGAGCCTGATGATGCCAAGATTGTGCAGATTTATGAGGATTACAAGTCCGGCAGGATGATGACTTCTGAGTTGAAGCAGTATTTGATTGACAAGGTTAATGCTTTCCTTGCTCATCACCAGAAGGAAAGGGAGAAGGCAAAGTCCAAGCTTGACAAGTTCTTGTGGAAGGATTAGTTTTCTGAGTATTTGTATATTTTGTCGTGGTGGTCAAGATAATAAAACAATATTTTGTCTTCCTGTTCATTGTATTTGAATATTAATACAAATGGTCCGTTGACGTGCACTCTTTTGAAGTTCTGCAAAGGATTTCGAAGGTTTTTGTAATGGTTGATATCTTCGCATTTGATGAGTTCTTGAATTTTGCTTATCAACGCCTCGTGGGTGAGTCTGTCTCTCTTATACAATTTACTCATTATTTTCAGGAGATTTTCCTCAAAAGAAAAATTATGCATGCTCTACGTGCCTGCGTAATTCGTCGATGTTCTTGAAGCTCTTGAATTTGCCCTCTTTTTCCGTTTTCAATATTTTTTCGACGAATTCTGGTCTTAGTTCTGGTTCTATGTGCTCGTTTTTGTATACGGTAACTACCAGTGTTATGGCTTCTGCCTTGTTTTTTAGATTGTGTTGTGCTTTGATGATGTTTAATGTCTGGTTTATTTCTTGCGGGATATCGAGCAATGCTTTCATATTTTCACCTTTGTTAATAGTTGTTAACACTTGTTAATATATGTTAATATTTAAAGGTTTTGGTTTATTCTAGTCAAATCCCCGTTTAGTATTAACAGAAGTGAGAAATCAGATTCGGCGTGCTAATTCTTGATATATTTTTGATCTGTGTCCTGTGATGACTACGATAATCTGCTTTTCCTGTTGTTTGATGTCGAGTACTGCTCTGTAGTCGCCTATGCGTATCTTGAATAGCGGGTATCCTTGAAGTCTTTCCACATAGTGAAATGGGTGTTATGTTATAGAGCCTGCTTTTCGTATTATGCGCTTTCTGATTTCAGGTTCTAAAGAGCGGATATCGTCTTTGGCTGGCTCCCAGTTTATTTGGTAAGTAATTTAACAGAAGTCCTTTTCCATTTGTTCTTGGGAAACGAATCCTTTTGCGCCTTTTTTCAGGTAGATTTCTATGCGTTCTTTTGCCCAATCGCTGAGTTTTCCTTCGTCGCCAAGGAGTGCTGCCTTCAGGTCAGCCATATCGTGTTTTATCAATTCCAAGTCCTCGTGGATTTCCTGCAATGTTAGTTCTGCCATAGACGATAAAAGGTCTTCACCTTTTAAAAACCTTTCGAGAATAAAATAAAAAATTAAACCGCTCCGAGTCTTTTTTCAAGTCCTTTTGCGAGTTTTCGCATGTCTGCTTTGTATTGCTGTGCGTCAGGGTAGATTATTGTCGGTCTGTCCTCGACTGGGTTGGAGGGTTCTTCTGAATTTACTCTGAATTTGTTAAGCAGAGCAGTGTATTCATCTTCTTTCATTTCTCTTGCCAGCATTCTTTTTAGTGGCGGGAAGTATGAGCGGTATTGTGCCAGTCTTTTTATTACCGGATCGGCAAGATGGCGATCGATGACGAAATCCATGTCTCTGCTGTGACGATTGTTTGTTCCGTCGCAGACGGTACGCTCGTAGGCGGCACGCTGCAACCACTCGCACACGTATTCCATTCCATCCGTTCCATATTCTTTGAGTGTGGCGTTTCTTGGGTCTGCGCCATACATCACTGGAAACAAGGATATTTTGGTTTCTAGTCTTTCTACTTCGCGTAGCAAATCATAAGTAGATCCGTGGAGTAGTTCTTCCATTTCGCGTCTCGTTAGCTCATTTCTAAAATAACGGCCCTCTATCATATAACGCTTATTTCTGATGTCCTCCAAACGCGTTCTTC
This sequence comes from uncultured Methanosarcinales archaeon, assembly GCA_964444355.1. GTDB lineage: Archaea > Nanobdellota > Nanobdellia > Woesearchaeales > ARS49 > CABMGU01. The sequence goes on along the minus strand of CAYUHB010000047.1, from coordinate 482 downwards.
GTTTGTCAACATATCTGCTTAGTATTTCCTCTTGTGTTTCTGTCGTCATTTTCTTCACCTCGTTGTAGCCCCTCTTTAGTGACTACAGTACCATATATGGTTTCTTTAAGATATAAAACTTCTGACCCATTTCTTGCTAAAATAAGGAAATATTTATATAGAAAGTCCGTATTTAGTGAATATATGACTAAGGAGCTGGACGTTAAGGATTGGAAGATACTGGAACTGCTTTGTACTGATGCCAGGACTAGTCATAATAGTATAGGCAAGACCTTGGGTATTGGCAAGAATTCTGTGACTTACCGTATTGACCGCCTTATTAAGAAAGGTATTATTGCTGGTTTTTTCCCTATTATCAGCTTGGATGCTTTGGGCGTTAGTATCTATAACGTGTTAATCCGTCTTAGGGGCAGTGATAAGGAATTGGCTGATTTCCTAAAAAGCCACCCGAACACTACTGTTGTTGACAGGCTGGTTGGCGA
>CAYUHB010000046.1:0-6586 GCA_964444355.1 uncultured Methanosarcinales archaeon | reverse complement strand
TTATTTAACCGTGAGGCTGAGCACGTTGAGGGTTTTGCTCCTGAGGTTGCCTGGGTGACTATGGGCGGTCATACGCAGTTGCAGGAGCGTCTTGCTATCCGTCCTACTTCTGAGACTGTTATGTATGAGGCTTACTCAAAATGGATTAAGAGTTATAGGGATCTTCCTCTGAAGCTTAATCAGTGGTGTAATGTTCTTAGGTGGGAGTTTAAGCATCCTGTTCCTTTCTTGCGTGGCAGGGAGTTTTTGTGGCAGGAGGGTCATACTGTTTATGCTGATAAGAAGGGTGCTGAGAAGGAAGTTTTGGATATTCTTGAGCTTTACCGTCGTGTTTTTGAGGAAATGATTGCGGTGCCTGTCATTAAAGGCATTAAATCTGATAATGAGAAGTTTGCTGGTGCTGATTATTCTACTAGTGTTGAGACTATGGCTCCGTCAGGTAAAGCTGTGCAGGCTGCTACTAGTCATCATCTTGGTCAGCGTTTTGCTAAGAGTTTCAATATTTCTTACCTGAATGAAAAGGGCGAGAGTGCTTTGCCTTATCAGAACAGTTGGGGTTTCTCTACAAGGAGTATCGGCGCAATGGTTTTGTACCACGGCGATGATAAGGGTCTTGTTATTCCTCCGCGGGTTGCTCCTTTGCAGGTCGTGATTGTTCCTATTATGTTTGAGGATTCCAAGAAGGAAATTATTGCTAAAGCTCACGAGATTTCCAAGCATATTGCAAAGGTTGCCAGTGTCGAGGTTGATGACCGTGATGGTTATACTCCTGGCTGGAAGTTTAATGAGTGGGAGCTGAAAGGTGTCTGTTTGAGAGTTGAGCTTGGTCCGAAGGATATGGCTAAGAATTCTGCTGTTGTTGTCAGGCGAGACACAGGCAAGAAAGAGGAAATCAAGCTGTCAGACCTTCCTTCTTTCATTCCTAAAGAGCTTGAGAAAATGCAGGCTGATATGTTTGCAAAAGCTCAGAAGTGGCTGTCAGATAATTCAGTTCACGCTAAGACCTGGAAGGATTTTGAGAAGGGTGCCAAGGAAAAGAAATTAATCTATGCTTCCTGGTGCTGTTCTGCTGAGTGTGCTGAAAAAATAAAGTCAGAGACTGAGGGCGTGAAGTGCCTGACTTTGCCTTTCGGTCACGAAAAGCCTTTTGCGAAGTGCATTAATTGCGAGAAGCCTGCCAAGTCTGTTGGCGTTTTTGCTAAGTCTTATTAGAAACCTTTATATATCAATTATGTATACAAATGATATATGGGTGATTTGGTTCATTTGCGGATTGATAAGGAAATGAAAGCGCGTATTAACGAGGTTGTTCACAACGGCTTGTTTTCTAATATGACTGAGTTTATTCGTGAAGCCATTCGGAAGAGTATTGATGAATACGAGACAAAGAAAGCCATCCGCGGTTTGGAAATGCTTCGTGGCAAGGGTCGTTTGTTGACAAAGGAGGAGCAGAAGCGCGCAAAAGCTGAACTAAAAAATATGTCTGCTTCAGAGCTCTTCAGGAAGTACAGTCTTGATTGAAAAGTTGAGAAAATGATTCTTGTTTCTTGTCACGATAAAATCCGCGTCTCCTTTTAATGCCAGAAGTGCGTGTTTTGTGTCGCTTTTGTTATCTCCTTGGATGTCAAAATATTCGTCTTCAACCTTTATTATTTTCTTTTTCAGCCATTGTAATAGCATTTGCGTGTCTTTTTCAGCGATGTTTCTGTGCAGTTCGCTTAACAGGTGGTTTGACAGAAGGATGTAAAACTCGCAGTTTAACGTTCTTCTGAAAACTTCAAATGCTGGTCTGCTCAGGTCTTTTCCTTGCTTGTTTTTCCTTTCCAGAAGATAATCCAGGAATACATTTGTGTCAACATAGATTTTCATGTTATATATTATGTTGAACTTCTTAAAGAGCCTATCGACGAGAAAGTTGAAAGTTTTACGTATTGTATTGGAACTTTTTCAGGAAAATGATGAAAAAACCGTAATTCTTACGTATCTTCTCGAATATCTAAATCTTTTAAAAGTCTCTGCTGTTCCGCGTTTTATTATGGGTATTGACTTTTTTGATCCTGTTGGATTTGCTAAACAGCTTAATTCTGCTAGGGCGCATAAGGATTCTGAAGTTTGGATTTTAAAAGGCGATTTATATGTTCCTTGGTTTTCTAAAAAGCTTCCTGATATGCAGATTGAATGGAGGCGCAGTTATGATTTGCGTGCTGTTGAACCGCAAAGTCTTAGAGGTTATAGTATTGGCGGGCTTGCTATTGACCATTATGTTGGCGATGGCGATGCTGATTGTGATTCTTGTGAGCTTTTACGCTTGAAGCTTGATAGTTTTGAAATAGTCCAGGGTCGTATTCCTCGTTGTTTTGTTGAGATTTTGGCTAATGGAGTTAGCAGTCCTAACAGGGCTGATTATGTTAGAGGACTTTTGAGAAGTAAGCCTGCTGATTTGTCTGCTTTGTTGCCGACTGACTGGTTCTTTGGAAGTAATATTTATAAACCTGTTAGTGCTTCTGGAATCAAGGGGTGATATGAATGGCTGAAGCAAAACCGATAGGAAAAGTAACTCATTTTTTTGACAAGATTGGTGTTGCAATTGTTAAGTTGGAGGCTGCTTTGAAAGTTGGTGATAAGGTTAAGTTTGAGGGTCACGGAGCTTCTTTTGAGCAGCCTGTTGACTCGATGCAGATTGACCGTGAGCCTATTAAGGAAGCCAAGAAGGGTGATGAAGTTGGAATGAAAGTCACACAGCCGGTCAAGGCAGGGGATTTGGTGTTTAAGGCGTAAGCTTTATATACCTCTCCTATCAAGTTAATGTCAAGAGGTAAATTATTCTGAGGGGATTTTTATGGAAGATGATATGAAATTGCAGAAGGGTACGACAACAGTTGGTTTGGTTTGCAAGGATGGTATCATTCTTGCGGCTGACAAGAGGGCTACAGCGGGTTTTATTGTTAATAAGAGGACTCAGAAGATTCATAAGATTACTGATTTTATGGCTGTTACTATGGCTGGCTTGGTTTCTGACGCCCAGCTGTTAGTAAAACTCATCAAAGCCGAGATTAAGTTGAAGGATTTGATGACGTTGAGGACTTCCAGCGTTAAGGAGGCTGCTAATTTGCTTGCTGGAATGTTGTATATGAATTTGCGTAAGATGTCTATGGTTCCTGGAATTGTGAGCTTCCTTTTGGGAGGCGCTGATGCTGACGGTCATCATTTGTATGATTTGGGTATTGACGGCTCTGTGACAGAAGTTGATGATTATGTTTCTGATGGCTCGGGAAGCGTTTTCGCTTTGGGTGTTTTGGAAGCTTTGTACAGGAAGGGAATGAATGTTGAAGACGGCACGAAATTGGCAGTGAAGGCTATCAGTGCTGCTTTGCAGCGTGATGTTAACACTGGAAACGGCATTGACGTTATTGTTATTGATGGCAAGGGCATCAGGACTGTTTTCGAGAAAGATGTTACTCCTAAGATTGAAATTTAAATTATTCTAAAATGGCAGAAATCATTAAGGAAATCTTGAAGTTTTTACCGGCAGAGAAAGTATCAGATGCAGCTTTCGAGGCTGCTAATATAGTTCTCTATACGAAGGATAAGGAGTTTTTCCTGAACAATGAAGGGCTGATTAAGCAGGTTGTTAATGAGTTCAAGAAGAGGGTTGAGTTAAGGCCTGATCCGAGCATTACTATGGATCAGGAGAAGGCTGAGAAGGAAATCCGCAGGATTCTGCCTGAGGAAGCGGGCGTTTCCCAGGTTTTGTTTGATGCTCAGCGTTCTATTGTTATTATTGAGGCTGAAAAGCCTGGCTTGGCTATTGGCAAGATGGGTTCTTTATTGCATGAGGTTCGTGAGAAAACTCTTTGGGTGCCTCTCATTCGTCGTACTCCTGCTTTGCGTTCCCAGCTGATTGAGAACATTCGTGCTGTTATGTATGAGCATTCTGATTATAGGAAGAAGTTTTTGGACAAGGTCGGGCACCGTATTTATGATGGCTGGTTGAGGGAGAAAAAGCACGAGTGGATTCGTGTCACTCAGCTTGGTGCTGGCCGCCAGGTTGGGCGTTCGAGTCTTTTCCTGCAAACGCCTGAATCCAGGATTTTGATGGACTGCGGTATTAACGTTGCTGAAGAGGGTACTGAGGCTTATCCTTTGTTGGACGCGCCTGAGTTTAACATTCAGCAGTTGGATGCGATTATTTTGACTCACGCTCACGTTGACCATTCTGGTTTTATTCCTTACTTGTACAAGCTTGGCTTTAGGGGTCCTGTTTATTGCACTGAGCCGACTCGTGATGTTGCTGCTTTGCTGATGCTTGATATGGTCAAGATTATGAAGTCTGAGAATAAGGAGCCGATTTATGATGTTGACGATGTTAAGGAGTTCGTCAAGCACTGTATTACTTTGAATTGGGAGGAAGTTTCTGATATCACTCCTGATGTTCGTTTAACGCTTTACAACGCCGGCCACATTCTTGGCAGTTCTATGGCGCACTTGCATATCGGCAATGGTTTGCATAATTTGTTGTACACTGGTGATTTGAAGTTTGGAAAGACTCCTTTGCTCGACCCTGCCACTACGATGTTCCCTCGTTTGGAGACTGTGATTATTGAGGGTACTTATGGCGGTAAGATGGACATTGGTGTTCCTGCTCACGAGTCTGATGAGTTGTTGTGCAATTATATCAAGGAGACTTTGAAGCGCGGCGGCAAGGTGTTGATGCCTGTTATTGGTTCTGGTAAGGCGCAGGATGTTATGATTATGATTGAGGCTATGGTGCGCCGGGGCGAGCTCGAGCCGATTCCGGTTTACATTGACGGCATGGTTTGGGATATTACCGCGATTCATACTGCTTATCCTGAGTTTTTGAATTCAAATATTCGCAAGGCTATTTTCCATAAGGATCAGAATCCGTTTTTGAATCCTATTTTCAAGCGTGTTGGCAGTCCTAAGGAAAGGACTCAGTTGATTGAGGATTCTGGCCCTGCCGTTATTATGGCGACTTCAGGCATGCTTGTCGGCGGTCCTTCTGTTGAGTATTTGCGTCATCTTGCTGATAATGCCAAGAACAGTTTGATTTTCACGTGTTATCTTGGCGAGGGCACTCTTGCAAGAAGGATTTTCGGCGGTGAGAAGGAATTAATCTTTAAGTATGGTCAGAAGCAGGAGATTATTGAGGTTAAGATGGAGGTCGTTAAGCTTGCTGTTTCCGACCACGCTGACAGGAAGCAGTTGATGAATTTCATTTTTAAGTGTTCGCCTCGTCCTAAGAAGGTTATTGTCCAGCATGGTGAAAGTTCTAAAGTTCTTGACCTTGCTTCTTCTATACACAAGCTGGGCAGAATTGAGACTGTTGCTCCGAGGAATCTGGAAGCGGTCAGGATTAAGTGAACTGACACTTTTATATAGTGTGTTTTGCTCTTATTTCTTTATGGGAAAACCAAAACATTGTTTGGATATTGTAATTGTGAAGGAGAAATTAAGTACTGGCGAGCCCGTTTTTGTTGCACATTGTACGAGTCTTGGAATTACGAGCCAAGGAAGCACTATTGAGGAAGCAGCAAGAAATATCAAGGAAGCAATTGATCTTTATTTGGAAGAGTGTCCTGAGAAGGTTGAAGAAGTTACAAGCGAGAGTCCTCCTACTTTTTCTTTTGTTGAGGTTTGATTATGCCAAAGTTGCCGGTTGTTTCCGGTAAAGATGTTGTCAGATTGATTGCTGAATTGCTCAAAGTATGTGATAATAATGAATGCGTTTTGCATAATCTTGCTGATGTTCGCTTTAACGGCACTTCTTCTGTTATCCGTTTTGATGAGAATGGCGATGTAATTGAAGATTTCGTGTTGTATCAGGTTAAAAATGGTAGATTTGAGTTATTCCGATAATTTCCGATTTTTCCTGTTTTTCCGAAAAGCTTATAAATTCCGACTTTCTCATAGTGCGTATGGAGCAGGTTCACGCGTTTTTCACGGACAAGGTTAAGCTTGGCAAGAAGGGGCAGATTACTATTCCTAAGAAGATTAGGGATGAGGATAAGCTTCAAGAGGATGACGTTCTGAGGGTTACGCACATGCCTGGCGGCTCTATTGTTCTCGAGAAAGTGATTAAAAAGCCGGAAGTTAAGCTTTTTGAGTTCCTGAAGACGCTTCCTCCTTTTGACTGGAGAAAAGCGTGGGAAGAGGTTAGGGCAGAGAGGGCAAAGGAGCATCGTTGATATGAGATATTGTGCAGATACTAATTTTCTTTTGGCTTTGTTTGGATTGGACAGCCGTGCAAAAGAATTGTTTGATGGAGTGAAACGCGGAAAGGACTGGATTATTGTTTCTTACGTTGCCTATGCTGAAACTATTAAGAAATTGTTTCAATTTGGGCGTTCACAAAGCAACATCGACTCTTTTTTGGAGCTTTTGGAGAACACTGAAAAAGTTCGTTTTGTTGAAGTTGATAAATTGGTTGCGCAGGAGGCCGCAAAGGTTGCATTGACGTTTAATGTTCCGATGATTGATGCGTGCATCGTAGCCTGCGCCAAAGTTACGAATTGTGATGTTCTTTTATCGAACGATTCAGATTATAATCTTGCAAAGAGGAAATACA
>CAYUHB010000045.1:0-6624 GCA_964444355.1 uncultured Methanosarcinales archaeon | reverse complement strand
ACACGAACACAAAAACAACAGGCTATGGCGACCAAGGCAGCCACATCGTCACAATAACAGCAAGAGACACAGCAGGAAACGAAGCAAGATTTGAAGCAACTGTTATTGTAGAAGACCTGAACAGAGCGCCAATATTCGGAGCGGGCTCTTTTAATTAATTTTTTTTAATTTATTTAACTTCTTTTGCAGAAATACTTAAATTTTTCAGTTTCCGGTGTAGAGTTTCGAAACGCAAGCCAATCTTCTTTAAGAATACTTCATAGAAACTTTCTTTTTTCCATCTGCGTCAAGAGCAGATTTGACCTTTTCAACATCCTGTTCAAATTTCTGAATTTCAGAAGGAAGCGATTTGGAATCAAAGCCAACATCTCTTGACAACACAAAACAGCCCTCTTTAAAAGTAATGCACAGGCCTAATTTATCTCTGAAATGCTCAGCATAAGTATGTTGGGCGGCCTTGACATCGTAATTGTCAACTCTCATTCCTGGAGGGCTTAAAAGGTCCTGTGGCTTGTATGCCTTAGGAGCATATGTTAGCTCCAGCCGAATTTCATCTCTTCCCGGGCATCCGTTAGCACCAACAACTACGGGTCTCACTCTTACGGTTCCTTTTTGAACAGGTTTGCCAAGCACATAAAGAGGGTCGAACCTGGCAATAAAATATCCCTCGCTTTTAAAAGTGGCAATGGCGGCCTCAACTTTATCACTATTCCCATTCTGCAGAACCCTATCAAGCGATCTAATGCGATCTCTTAATCTGGACAAATCATCGCTTAACTTTCCAAAGAGCCCATCATCTGAATCTTTTCCCACAGACGATACAATAGTTTTTGAAATATTTAAACATTGCGTCATTTTTTTCTGCCCATTAACTGAGGTCTTTAGCAGAAATTCCCAAACTCTTCAGCTTTCTATGCAGCGTCTCAAACCTTAAGCCAATCCTTCTCGCAGTCTTAGAAATATTATGATTACTCTCTACAAGGGCCTTCTCAAAATATCGCGTTTCAAACTCTTTTTCAGCTTCCTTCAAAGTCTTAGGAGTTTCTGGAATTTCCTTGATAATATTTTTTGACAAAACAGGAGCCTCCCTGTACAAAGCCTCATACTTTCGCGGATTCAAAGCGCCTTTGTAAGTCTCCAAAGATTCCTGAATAATATCCTGAACAGCCAATTGCTTGACATACTGCCCTTTCTGCATCATATCCCTGAACTTCTGCACTTCAATCTTCATCTCAGCAACAATCCTGTGAATGCTTCTTCTGTCAACAGAAGCAATCTTTGCAACATCAGCAACATTCCCAAAATTCAGCTGAAGCAAATGAGCAACATACTCCCTTTTGAATTTCTTCTTAGCATCCTTAAACTTCAATTTCGTATCAACCTCAAATTCCAACAAGGCAGACCTCTTCAGCTTGTCAGAAATATCAGCTTCCAGCTCAGCAACAGTAATGCCAAGACTCTTCTGCATAGCTTCTGCTAGCAAAGGCTTAATCCTGGCTTCAACAAGCTTTTCAAGTTCACCCACCATGACTTTTATGTCATACTTTCTAGTATATAAATGTTATGATTTTAATGTCGTAGTTTTGCAAAGAAAAAATACGGGCCCTACGGGACTCGAACCCGCGACCCCCTGATTAAGAGTTTCACCGATTGCGCAGGTGCTCTACCAGGCTGAGCTAAGGGCCCATAATCACAACAGCCTCTCAAAAGTTTAAATAACTTTCTACGTACAAAACCTTAATAAACAAACCCATATTTTACACCATACAACAAAGAGGTGATATTATGGCAAAACAAACTGGATGCGGACCAAAGTGCTTGATACTGAAGCTCTTGGCAATAGTATTAATGGCCCTTGGATTATGGGTAGGAATTACAGGAATAATGATGCAATTAGCACTGATACCATTCACTAGAGTAATCCTCTGGTACTTGGGAGCATTTCTGCTGTTCTGCATAGCAAAGCACTTGAAAATGATGGCTTGCGGAATGTGCAAAGTCTAATTTTTTTTATTATTTTTATTATTAGAAACTAAGAGTGATTGGTATTCCAGCAAAAGAATCAAAATTAAAGTCCACTTTTCTACGCAATAATTCTCTAAAAGTCTTCATAATCTCGTCGTTCGGGCGAGTTGTTCTATACTCGCTAAAGGTGTGTTCGAACATAACATATCTTTTTGGAACTTCTATTGAGAACTTCCCAAAACTTTCAGGAATCCTGTTTATCACTGCAGATATAATGGCAGGCATATATATCATCTGAGCAAAAGCCGCATCATCAGGACAAGAAACCCAATAGAAGTTGGATGCCGTTTCACATCTTTTATTCACTTCTGTAATTAAAGCAGAAAGCTCCTCCACACTACGCTCGTGAGCGCCCAAAAGCCGTTCAGCAGATTTGTAGGCATCTTCCATGCCCATCCCGAACCTGCATTTATCCAACCAACGCCCATACGCCTCCTGTATGCCTAATTTTTCCTGAGAATCCTGCTTAAGGTGTTTCCTTCGATACTCTTCTGCAAACTTGAAATACTCTTCTTTCTGCTCATCAAAGAATTTCAAAACATAAAGAATCTCGTCATTCACGGCGCGCTTGTGGGCATCAGCAAAATGAGCATTCTTGTACTCCTGCTCCCTGAGCTCGTGAAACATCATAACTTCCTTAAATTCAGGACGGACAGCATCATCCTGAAGAAAACCGGTTTCAGGAACAAGGCGCTGTTCCAGCCTGAGTTCCTGCTTCATTCCGCAATGAGATGTAGAAGACGCGCCTTCGCTCACAAAACAGGATTCAGAATTCTTTGCGATGGTATAAACTTCATTATTGTATCTAACCTGAAAGTCGCTATCTGTCTCTTCAACAATCTCAATTCTTTCAAGATTAATCAAGCCAGATAAGCCCATAGCTATTGTTAGAAAGACACTTTATTTAAACCTTTCCACAATAACTACTTTGGCGTAGTTACAAATTTATCCGCAACGTTTATAAATAAAAACTTCTTTTAAAAACTTGAGTGAGAAAAGAGAGCAAATGTACGAAAATGGGTTTTTCTCACCTAATAATCCCGCGAGAGGGTGAAGGGACGTATGACGAAATTAAAGTCGCTATTGCCGACATTAAAGGAAAAGAAACGCTATTTAGCGTTCGAAATAGTCTCAAAAAGCAAAATAAAGGCGTTTTCGGAAGTTTCCAAGGCAATATGGGGTTCTACGCTCTCATTCGCAGGAACTAAGGGAGCTGCAAATATGGGAATCTGGGTATTTCCAGAGAAATACAACCCGGAAAAACAACGAGGAATCATAAGAGTAGGGCACAAATACATGGACGAACTAAAAGCATCACTCGCGCTAATAAAAGAAATAGAACAACAGCCAGCAATAGTCCGCTCAATAGGAGCATCAGGAATACTGGCAAAAGCAGAACAACGCTATATAGGAGGATGAAGCTAATGTCATGCCGCAATCTTCGATTTGTTTTCTTCTCCCCACGCAAGCTAAGGGGAGAAGAAAACAACCTGAGCAGAGCTCAGGTGCGGCGTGAGAAACACGAGGAGGGATACCAATGGTAAAAAGAGACGAAGATAACATGCAGCCAATGCCACACCAGCTGATGGGGTATGACAGGGCAATCACAATGTTCTCGCCAGACGGCAGACTGCTGCAGGTGGAATACGCAAAAAAAACAGTCCGCCAAGGAAGCACGGCAATCGGAATGATGTGCTCAGACGGAGTATTACTGGTAGCAGACAAAAGAATTGTAGACAAGCTAGTAATACCAGAAGCAGTAGAAAAAATATTCCAGATAGACGATCACATAGCAGCAACAGCATCAGGAATACTATCAGATGCAAGAGTGCTCATAGAACGAGCGCAGGTAAAAGCGCAGCAGCACAAAGTAACATACGACACGCCAATAGACACGGTAAGCGTTGTAAAAGACATCTGCGCATTAAAACAGATATGCACGCAATCAGGAGGACTAAGACCCTTCGGAGTAAGCATCATAGTGGCGGGCATAGACAGCGACGGACCAAAACTCTTTGAAACAGACCCAACAGGAATATACTTCCAGTTCAAAGCAACAGCAATAGGCGAAGGAGAAACAGAAGTAGAAGAAATCCTTGAAAAAGAATACCACGAAAGAATAACAATCGAGGACGGACTCAAACTGGCAGTCAACGCATTAAACACGATACTTGACAAAAACTTCAGCATAGACAGAATAGACGCGGCATACATAACAAACACCGAAAGAAAATTCATAAAAGTCAAGAAAGACAAACTCGAAAAACTTCTGAGAGAAGCGAAGAAGAAGTGATGGTGACAAAATGACAGAAGAAATAATGGTTAAAGACAAAGAAATAGTGGTTCCAGGAGAAACAATCGCAACAGGAATGAGCTTCCTGCCAGGCAAAGGAGCATACAGAGACAACGACAAAATAGTCGCGCAAAGACTGGGAATAGTATCAATAGACGGAAAAGTAATCAAGCTAATACCATTGGCAGGCAAATACATACCAAAACTAAAAGACAGAGTGGTGGGAATGGTAATAGACGTTCTAATGACAGGATGGAGACTGGAAATAAACTCTCCATACTCGGCAGTCATGACACTAAAAGATGCAACCTCAGAATTCATACCAAGAGGGGTAGACCTGACACAATACTACGCATTAGGAGACTATGTGGTCTGCCAGATAGTAAACGTCACAAGCCAAAAATTAATTGACGTGTCAATGAAAGGACCAGGCCTGAGAAAACTAAGAGGAGGCAGGATCATAGAAGTAAACTCGCAAAAAGTCCCGCGCATAATAGGAAAAGACGGAAGCATGGTCAGCATGGTCAAACAAGCAACAAACTGCGACGTCATAGTAGGGCAAAACGGCTGGATATGGATAGACGGAGAGCCGGAAAACGAAGTAGTCGCAGTCAAAGCAATCAAGAAAATAGAAGAAGACGCACACTTAAGCGGATTAACTGACAAAATGGCAGCATGGCTGGAAAAAGAAACAGGAGTAAAAGTAAACCTTGCAGCCGCACCGCCAGCAGAAGAACAACCAACAGAAGAACACCCGCACCACTTCGGAGGCTCACAATGACTTACGCAAAAAGATTCGACGGAAGAGGAATGGACGAGCTCAGACCAATGAGCGCAAAAGTAGGCATAATACCAAGAGCAGACGGCTCAGCAATGTTCAAAATAGGAAAAACAGTAGCGCTGTGCGCAGTGTACGGACCAAGAGACCTGCATCCAAAATTCATGCAAAACCCGGAAACAGGAATACTAAGAGTAAACTACAACATGATGCCATTCTCAGGACACGGAGAAAGAGTCAGACCAGGAGGAGGCAGAAGAAGCAAAGAAATCAGCATGGTAATAGAAAACGCACTGCTTCCAGTACTTGATTTGAAAGAGTATCCAAATTCAGTGGTAGACGTCTTTGTGGAACTGCCGCAAACAGACGCAGGAACAAGATGCGCAGGAATAACAGCAGCAGCAATGGCGCTCGCAGACGCAGGACTGGAAATGAAAGACCTAGTCTGCGCAGTAGCAGCAGGAAGATGCGAAGACAAAATCATAGTAGATTTGAACTATCTTGAAGACTCACACGAAGACGGAGCGGACGTTCCAGTGGCAGTACTGCCAAACTCGGGAAAAGTCACACTCCTGCAAATGGACGGAGAAGTCACAAGAGAACAAATCAAGGAAATCATAGCAAAAGCAAAAGAAGCCTGCAAAAAAATCTACGAAGTACAAAAAGCAGCGCTAAAAGAAAAATTTGCGAGGTAAATAAAATGTACGCTGAACAAAAAACGCATTTACTCAAAGCACTGGCGAAAAACGTCAGATACGACGGAAGAAAAGCACTCGAGTACAGACCAATAACAGTAGAATACGGAATAAGCGGAAGCGCAGAAGGCTCAGCACGAGTCAAAGTAGGCGGAACAGAAGTGCTTGCAGGAGTCAAAATGGAAATAGGAAAGCCTTACCCGGACACGCCAGACCAAGGAAACATGATGGTAAACGCAGAACTAATACCGCTAAGCAACCCGGCATTCGAATCAGGACCGCCAGGACAACAAGCAACAGAACTCGCAAGAGTCGTAGACAGGGCAATACGAGAAAGCAAAGCCATAGACGTGAAGAAGCTTGTCATATTACCGGGAGAAAAAGTCTGGGGAGTCAACATAGACATCGTCACAATAAACGACGAAGGAAATTTACTTGACGCTTCTTGCTTAGCGGCAATGGCTGCATTAAAGAATACAAGACTGCCAAAACTCAATGAGGACAACGCAATAGACTATGACGCAGAGCCAACAAAAGAAAAACTGCCACTATCAAGAGAACCAGTAGAAATAACAGTCATAAAAGTAGGAGACAAATTCTTCGTAGATCCATTATCAGACGAAGAAAAACTAATAGAAGGAAGACTGACAGTGGCAATAACAGAAAAAGGAACAATCTGCGCCATGCAAAAAGGCGGAACAGCGCCATTCAGCGCTGAAGAAATCGACAAGATGGTAGAAATAGCACAAACACTTGCGCCAACACTGCGCAAGGCACTATAAGGTGGTGGCAATGGAAAAACTACGATACACAAAATACGAAATCGCAAGAAT
>CAYUHB010000044.1:0-6717 GCA_964444355.1 uncultured Methanosarcinales archaeon | reverse complement strand
TTCAAAAACAACTCAACAGACTTGACATCATGGTCGGTTTTCTTGCCGTTGAAAATTCCTGGAACGCCCTTTGTCTCAATATCCTTGATTAACTGAGCATCCTCCTCAGTAAGATTCTCATAAGTACTCTTCAAAAGAGCCCTTTCTTCAGAACCAAAACTAACCATACTAACAGACTCAAGAGCAAGCAAATACTCAACTTCAACTTTAACTCTGTTCTTAATCAAAGCAAACTCAGAACAAAAAGGAGCAAGCTCCTGAACATCCTCACGATACCTGCCGTCAACGGGAGATATGGCTAACAGCTCTGTGAGGCTCATCTTTACCTCCCGCAATCAATCGTAGCATCACGCTCTTTGCCAACAGAGATAATATCAATCGGAGTTTTAAGTTCGCTCTCCACTGATTCCACGTACTTTCTTGCGTCCTTAGGCAATTCGTGCATTCCTCTGCAATCCGAAGTTGCCTCTAACCATCCCTTAAAAGTTTCGTAGACCGGCTTCCATCCATCCAAAATCGTAGGGAAATCAGAAGTTCTCTCCCCGTTCTTCTCATATTCAACACAAACTTTAACCTCGGGCTCGGTGTCAAGAACATCAAGTTTGGTCATAGCCAGAGAACTCGGACCGTTAATCCGGATAGCATGTTTCATCTGCACAAGGTCAAGCCAGCCAGTCCTCCTCGGACGGCCAGTAGTGGCGCCAAACTCTCCGCCATTCTTCTGAAGACGCGCACCAATCTCATCAACAAGCTCTGTTGGGAACGGACCGCTGCCGACACGGGTGGTGTACGCCTTGAACAAACCAATAATATCATCAATGTGCATTGGAGAAACACCTGCACCAGTACACGCGCCGCCAGCAGTCGTATGGGAACTCGTGACATAAGGATACGTTCCAACACTAACATCAAGCATCGTGCCCTGAGCACCCTCAAAAAGAACATTCCTGTCTCTGTCGAGCAGGTCATTAATCAATTTTGAAGTATCAGCAACAAACGGCCTGATACGCTCAAAATAAGCCAAAGCGGCCTCTAAAACAAGCGGGGCAGTAACAAGCTGAGTTGTAGCACCATCGTCTGCCTTTTGCTCAGAAGCCCTTTTATTATAATCATTGCACCTGGCTTCAATAGTATCTTTAAGACGCTTTTGATCAAAAAAATACCAAATAGGAATGCCCTCGCGGGAATGCTTGTCAGTATAACAAGGACCAATACCTCTCTTGGTAGTGTCAATATTCTTGCTCGTCCTGCCCAAACCCTCCCTCAAGCGATGATACTCCAAAATACAATGAGCGCGGTCAGAAATCTTAAGATTATCAAAATTCAAACCAAAATCTGCCTGCAGAGCGGCCAGCTCCTTATAAACAGCTTCAATGTCAAGAACCATTCCCTCAGCACAAACATTCAATACTTTGGGCTGGAAAATCGCGCTGGGAATATTATGCAACACTGCCTTTTTACCATCAACATAAATCGTATGACCTGCATTTCCCCCGCCCTGAAAACGAACAACAGCATCAATGTCGCGCTCATCAGCCAAATAATCAATAACCTTGCCCTTACCCTCATCGCCCCACTGCAAACCAACTAAAATTGTTCCTGACATTTCTTCACCTCACGCTTTTCCTGGATAATTAGGAGCTTCTTCTGTTATGACAATATCGTGCGGATGGCTTTCCGTCAACCCTGCATTAGTCACCCGCTTGAAAGTTCCTTTCCTGTTAAGCTCCAGTATTGTTGCAGCGCCCACATAACCCATTCCAGAGCGCAATCCTCCCTCAAGCATAAAAACAATATCCTGAAGACTGCCTGTGTACGGTCTCAGCCCTTCAACACCTTCAGGCGTTAATTTTCCTGAATCCGTCTGACCATACCTATCCCTGCATTGAGGCCTTTCTTTCATCGCGCCAAGGCTTCCCATACCCCTGTACCTTTTCCATTTTTTCCCCTGATACAGCACTGACTCTCCAGGACTTTCATCCGTTCCTGCAATCAAACTGCCAAACATCACGCACTGAGCGCCATCCGCAATTATTTTAGTAATATCACCCGAGTATCGAATTCCGCCATCTGCACATATTGGAACTCGCCCTCTTGCACCCTGCGAGGCATAATACACTGCAGTTATCTGCGGCACCCCAATTCCTGCAACAACCCTTGTCGTGCAGATGCTTCCAGGACCTTGTCCAACCTTTATGCCGTCAGCTCCTGCCTCAATCAAATCCTCTGCTGCCTCTTTCGTTGAGATGTTGCCTGCAACCACATCAACATCCCACTGCCGTTTTATTTCTTTTATTGTCTCAACTATGTCCTTTGTGTCCGCATGCGCAGCATCAATGACCAAAACATTCACATGCTTGTCCACAAGCTTCTTAACCCTTTCATAATCGTGCGAGCCTACTGCAGCGCCGACCATCAATTGTCCCCTGTCATCAACATTAATGCGGCCTTCCTGATCGATTACAGTTTTAAGGTCATCCCAATCATACATCCCTGCAAGAACGCCATTCTCATCAACCAGTGGAAGTTTTTTCAGCATATTCTTTTTCATAAAAGCATATGCTTCTTTGGGCGACATCCCTTTAGAACCAGTAATCAGTTGTCGGGTCATAAAAGTTTCAGCAGTTCTCTCAGGCTCATCCCTGACATAAGTCATATGGTGGCCTGTAACAAGACCTGCGAGTTTTCCATCACTGCTAACAATTGGAAAACTATTGAAGCCATAACCGTGCTCTGCCTTAACACGCAGTATCTCACCTACTTTAGTGTCAGGCTTGAATGAAATAGGGTGTTCAATCAGCACGTTCAATGAGAATTTTGAGCGCTCCACCATCTCTGCCTGCTCATCTGCAGACATTCCCCTATGAATAATACCCAAGCCGCCCAATCTTGCCATCATAATCGCCATAGCAGTCTCTGTCACAGTGTCCATTGCAGAACTCACAAAGGGCATTTTCAAAGGCACCCTCCTGCTGAAATAGCTTCCAACATTCACTTCGTTAGGCTTGACTTCAGAATACTGAGGAATCAACGTCACATCATCAAAAGTAAGTGCCAGCTCGTCCCTATCCATCACTTTCATAAAATCATCAAGCTTCAAATTAGGCTGATGCTCAGCTCTCCAGGCTTCAATCGGAGGCATTCAAGACCTCACTACCCGGCTCAAGAATGATTTTTTTGGCCATTTACGCGGTCCTTTGCAACCTCGCCTTATAATCAGACAAGTACCCGTCAAACTCAACACAAGCCACTTCCAAAGAAGATGCCTGCGGGAACGCCTTCCATTTAACCCAGGTATTGCTCGCAGCGCACATCAAATTGTTATAATGGTCAAAGAATTCAGCCTCCAAAGGCCTTGGCTGCAAAGTAACAAAAGCCTTCCAGTTCGGATGACCTTCTTTCTCTGCTTTTACCTTTGCCTCTTCGCACTGCTTAACCCACTCGGGATCCTGCAGTTTGTGCAAGTCTCTCGGCGTCTGCTTACTGACTTTTACGATTTTACCGTCTTTAGTGGTGTACTCAAAACGGTCCTCGTGCCAAGTGCCTGCAACATCACCAAGCGCGTCAACAAGAGTGCCGTTAACATCCATAACAACAAACTCCTGCTTGCCATCAGGCCTGCTCAGTCCAAAAGAATCAGCGTGGTCAGAAAGTATTTTGTTAAGCCACCAGCGCGAGTGATTCAGTTTTTCCCATCTTTCACTGCTAAAATTGCCAAGCTCACGGGCAACAGCAGGAGAAAAATACCTGTCGTGGTCCTCATACTTGCTCGAATGGTCGTAAATAGGCTGAGGAAATTTATCGCCTGGCTTAAGTGTTTCCGGCAATTTAAAATCAGAAAGCTTGTAAGAACCCTTGGCAACATTCTTCCAAAAACTGCTGTCAGGACCTGCTTCAGCACGCCAGATAAACTCAATAGGATGAACATAATTGTTCACAGGAGGGTTCTTGAAGACAGAATAATCCCATTTTCCAGTCTTTTCATCAAAAACAGGCTTAAGAACATTAACCATCTGCATACGCAAAGCACGAGGAACCTGCCCGTTTTCTTGAAACCAGCTGAGCGACAAATGAGAACTGCCGGAGTCATCCACAGGACCCAGATAACAAGTGGGAATACTATACCTTCTGGCATACTCATGATTGAAAGCGGCAACAAGAGCAACAGGACGGTTATCCATAACCTTTCCATCAGGCATAGGCATCTTACCCCAATCAAGAATACTATACTGGTCGCGATAAATAAAATCAAAAACGCCAGGATGAGCGACAGTAGGCTCTTCAACAATACCCAAAGACTTGACACTCGTACCCTTTTCAACAGTTCTAAGGTAACTCATTTCACTTCATCTCGTACGGATATTTTCTGAACTCCTCATCTTTTTTCATAAGCGTGGAAATCTTGCTGTCCCTTTCTTCTTCAAGCTTTTTCCTGAGCTTAGGGTCAAGATGAGAAAACATCTGCGCAATATAGCGCGCGAGATTTTTAGGCTCTCCAATGTACGCATTACAGCTTCCAGGAGGATTATTCAAACAACTCAAGTTAGGATGGTCCGGAGGACAGCTAACAACAGGATTAACTGAATGATACGAAACCCCTCCAGACAGCGCATCAGTTTTGCCAGCAACTGCCACATACGCCAGCGGAGCGTTAAGAGCATCATACGCGAAAATAAGCGCAGAAACAATTTCCGGCTCCTTGTGAGCAGAAGCAATCCTTACCTGGCTTCTTATTCCATAACCATTCAATGCTTTAACAATAGTGTCTATGTGCGGCTTATCACTATCAGAGCCAGCCATGATTACAACAAAACCCCTTCTTTCCAGAATATCCTGCTTAACCCTATCTTCAATAGAAGCTATCAAATCACTCGCAGTATGTTTTACAGAATCCAATGCGTTCATAGTTTCCACCCCTCGATTTTCATTCTAGAATCCCATTAAATACCCCTTTTAAAATGATTTTCATACCAGAATAAGCACATTACAACATAGCCATTCATTCACATAAGTATCACTTATAATACTGCGGATTCAAGAATCTTGCCAACGCAAAAATAACAGCTTTCTCAAAAGCATCTGTCCTTGAGATAAGACCGTTAGTCAGAATGCCAGTGCCGTGATCAACTTCAATGCCAATGACATCTGCATCAGACCAGACCTTTTTCACCGCACTATCTACTGCCGTAATTTTAACGGGATTCTTACTGCCGACTGCAAATTTCATTGCACATATCTGACAACCCGAATTTAAATAATTTCTGATTTCAGCACATAATTACGAAATTATTAAATATCAAAAAAAATTTGTGAACACTCGGGTGGTCAAAAAATGAAAAAATGCTGGGAACACAGCCCATTCATGCAGGGAAAACACATAATACCGGTTCACTGGAAACCAGGAAGCACAATCGAAGACATCATTAAAAACTTTGAAGCAACCTGCTTTGAAGCACGAAACGTCGCAGCAGGAGCACAACTCTTCAAACGAATGATTGAAGACGAATACACAATCTGGATGGGCGTTGCAGGCGCAGGACCGGTAGGAGGGATGGGAGGATATATCTCAGACCTCATACAAGCAGGATTTGTAGACGTAATTTGCTCAACAGGAGCACAAATATACCACGACGCACATTTCGCATTCGATTTACCAGTTGTACAAGGAACCCCCCGCGTTGACGACAACGCATTAGACAAAGACGGAACAACACGCATCTACGACATAAACATCAGAGCAAAAGAAACACTTATAGCACAAGACAAACTTTTCCGAGAATTCGCAAAAGGACTCAAACGAAAACAACGCTCAACAGCAGACTACTCACACGAATGGGGGCTATTCATATTAAAAAAAGCGCCACACCCAGAACGCTCCTGGCTGGCATCAGCAGCACGATACAAAGTCCCAGTCTTCTGCGACTCAGAATCAAACCATTCAATCGGCATGAACAACGCAGACCTGTACGCAGACGGCATAAACAGAGACCCCAGCCCATCTCTCAGCCTTCTTGAAGGAGCGGCAATACTGCTTTGCAGACAACCACACGGATTCTTTGAACTCGGCGGAGGAGGACCAAAAAACTGGATACAAACACTCGCGCCAATGCTAAGCCAGATAGCGGGAATCGAGTTTGAAGGCGCTGAAAAAGGAATCCAGATAACAACCGCAGACCCAAGAGACGGAGGCTTGTCAGGATGCACTTTCAGCGAAGGAGTAACGTGGGGAAAATACAAAGATGCTACAAAAGGACTAGTGCAAATCTGGGGAGAATACAGCGTCATAGCACCATTGCTAATCGGCTACGTTCTTGAAAAATGCAAACAGCGAGAGCCAAAAAAAATAATGGAGCACAAGCCAGAATATCTGAAAAGAATGCTGGAAGAACGCAAAAAACACAGTTTGTAATACTGCCAACAGCAAATTCCATGATTGACATCAAAATGAAAGATTATTTAAATCTTATCAACATCTTAACAGATATGCAAAAGAGTATATTTTTGGAATTTGTTGGACACTCTCCAGTCAACAGACTTCTCGACTTTCTGCTAACTGGAAGAGACTTTGATTACACAATGACGGACCTGGCAAACAAGTCAGGCATCAGCTGGTCAACGCTACACAGAATATTTCCAAGATTCGTGAAAAACAAAATTGTTGTGCAAATAAGACAGATAGGAAGAGCAAAATTATACAAGCTAAACCAAAACAACCCT
>CAYUHB010000043.1:0-6740 GCA_964444355.1 uncultured Methanosarcinales archaeon | reverse complement strand
TCAGGAATCTTCTCAAAACGAGCACGAATCTCAATCGGAGAAACACGCTTATCTCCCTCAATGAAAGTAGTAGGCTTCTCGATAGCAATCTTTGACTGCTTAGCCTTGCAATGAGGACACTTGCCGCCCTTTGACTCAATCAAAGCCTTAACAGCAAGCCTTCTCGACTCAGGACCTTCCTCTAACTCAATCCTGTCAAGATGAGACTTTGCCTTAGCCCACTTCTCCTGAGCAATCATCAACCTTCCGCACTCGCGGCAGGAAGACTTCAACAACAACTGAATAATACGGGCATACTTAACGTGAACAACAGAACGAGCAAGCTCGATATAACCAAAATGACCAATGCACTCCTTCAACTTTGAACCGCAAGTCTTGCAACGCAGTCCAGGGTCAATAACTCCCAAGCGCACGTCCATCAATCCGCCGTCAACAGGATAACCCTCCTTATCGTAAAGTTCAGGCGTAACAATCTTGGCAGAAGCCATCTTCTTAATCATCTTAGGAGAAAGAACACCGAAAACAACACTTGAAACCTGCTTGTAAATGTAATGCGAAACAGCCTCCATACGCTCACGGGAATACTGCTGCTTCTCAATCTCAGGAGATTTTTCTTCAACTTTTTCAGCTACCTCTGCCTTCTGCTCAACAGCCTCTACCTTCTGCTCAACAGCCGCTGCCTTTTCCTCAACCGCTTCTTCCTTTTTCTTCCTTGGCATTTTAGTACTTCGACCTCAACTGCAATCTTGGATAAATACCCAAGCTCTTGAACTCATCAAGTATAAGCTTGAAAGCATAGCTAATCTCAATATCACTAATCTCAACATTCTCGCCGCAAATCGGGCAATAACGCTTGTCCTTGAAAACATCATAAATCGCGATAATACCGCAGCCCTCGCAAACAGGCACGACAGTCTTGTCAGAATCAAAACGCTCCTTCAACAGCATGCTCGCGCCGTGAGCAACAAAAGTATCCTTCTCCATCTCACCCAGCCTGAGACCTCCTTCTTTTGCACGACCCTCCGTAGGCTGTCTTGTCAACAACTGGATAGGACCGCGCGCTCTGCTGTGAATCTTGTTAGCGACCATGTGCTTAAGCTTGAGATAATACATACTGCCAACGTAAATCTTGGCTTCAAAAATCTCGCCAGTAACACCATTATACATAGTCTCAGTGCCTGTCTCATTAAAGCCAAGCGACATCAATTCCTTTCTAATGACCTCTTCAGGCTCACCGCTGAAAGTCGTGCCATCAATAATACGGCCGGTCAAAGCAGCAGACTTTCCGCCAATCAGCTCAATCAAATGCGAAATCGTCATACGGGAAGGAATACCATGAGGTGAGAACAACAAATCAGGAACAATGCCGGAAGCAGTGAAAGGCATATCTGCCTCAGGAACGATCAAACCAACAACCCCTTTCTGACCGTGACGCGAAACGAACTTGTCACCAATCTCAGGAATACGCTGGTCACGAATCCTGACCTGAACAAGCTTGTTGCCCTCCTCATTTTCAGTCAAGCAGACAAAATCAACAACACCTTCCTCGCCGTGCCTCAAAGAAACAGAACTTTCCCTCCTGATATTTGAAGCCAAACTATACTCTTCAAGATTGGACAAGAATCTCGGAGGAGAAGTCTTGCCGATAAGAACATCCTCTTCCTTAACAGAAGCTTCAGGATAAACAACACCATCGCCCTCAAGGAAGCGATAATCACGCTCAGACTTGTAACCCTTAACATCCTTGTCAGGAACGCAAACAGAATCCATCAAGCCGCCGGAATACCTGAGCTCTTCAGCAACAGCAGGCCTGTAATAAGTGCTCCTGCCGAACCCGCGGTCGATAGAACCCTTGTTGATAATGACTGCGTCTTCCATGTTGTAGCCCTTGTAACACATAATCGCAAGAACAATATTCTGGCCAGACGGGTGAGCCTTGTAGTCAGTCAGCTCGTGCACCATGGTCTGAACAAGAGGCATCTGAGGATAATGCAACAGGTTAATATCCATATCCATACGAACAAGATAGTTGGCAGCATACAAGCCGATAGACTGCTTCAAATTCCTGCTACCAATAATCAAACGAGCAGACTGAATGAAATCGCCATAAGGAATAAGACCAGTAACAAGACCAAGCATCGCAAGAGGAGAAATCTCCAAATGAGTATGCTCAGGAGTAAGCTCCTGATCTGAAAACGCGATCAAAGAATTTTCCTCTTCAGCAGCATCCAAGAACTCGATAACACCCTGGTCGATTAAGTCGCTCCAGGTAATCTCTGTCTTCTGCAACTGCTTAACGTGCTTGTCAGTCAACGCAGGCATGCCGCCGTTAACGACAATCAAAGGACGCCTGCAACGACCACGGGCAGACTCGACATAAACATTATCCAGCAGTTCATCATAATGAAGATTGACATTAGTCGACAAAGCACCAGAACGCCTGTCCTGCTTTATCCTTTGAAGGAACTCGCGAGCATTATCAACATCACCAACAAACTTGCCGTTAAGGTATACCTCGCTCATGGCCGAACCTCTTTCAAACCGGCAGCCTTCAACTGCTTGATAACATCAGCCTCAGGCATATCATTGCTCACAGTAGCAAGCATGCTGAAATTCTTTCTCAAACCAATATTAGTACCTTCAGGAGTCTCTGCAGGACAAAGCCTGCCCAAATGAGTAGCGTGCAGTTCTCTTGCCTCAAAGTTCTCCTGAGTAGAGCTCAAAGGAGAAACAACTCTCTGCAAGTGCGAAAGCATGTTCAAGAAATTCAGCCTTTGAATCCTTTGGGAAACACCCTTCCTGCCGCCAACCCAGTTTCCAGTCGCCATGGCACTGTAAATACGGCTGGTCAAAAGCTTGTCACGAATAATAACCTTGATAGACGGGAACTTGCCGCGCTTCACAATCCTCTGGAAGTTGTAAAGCAAATCTCCGATAAGAACCTTCAAGTTCATACGGAACAAGTCTGCCAGCAAGTCGCCGGACATCTTAATGCGCTTGTTCATGTAATGGTCCTTGTCATCAACAGGAACTTCTCTTCTTTCAACAAGAATGTACTTTCTCAGCATCTTGCACAAATTATACGCCTTCCACAACCGGTCCTCCTTCTTAATGCCGATGTTAGGAAGCAGATATTTGTCAATAAGCTCAATCATGCGCTCCAACCTGATTTCCCTTGTCTGGGTAATGCCAATCAGTTTCGCAACAGCATCCATAGCATCATCAGGAGTCTTGACATCAACATACTCAAACAGGTTGATTAACACTTCATCATACTGCTTGTCCTTGCTGACCGCCTGCATGATTTCCTCGTCCTTAATCAAGCCCAATGCTTTCATAACAAGAACAAGAGGAACACGCTTAACTCTCGTGAAACTGATGTAATACATACCGTCCTTCATCTTTTCGATAGTGTGCGGAATCTTGTAAGAACCCTGCTCGCTGAAAAGTTTTCCAACAAAATCAGTAACACCGCCAGACTCTTTTGTAACAGAGAAACGGTTAGCACCAAGGTCCTCAATGTTCACAAGAACACGCTCAGTACCGTTGATAATGAAATAACCGCCAGGCTCGTCAGGGTCCTCGCCCTTTTCAAAAAGCTCCTGCCTGGACAACTTGCTCAAATGACAGTAATTGCTGTGCAGCATTATAGGCAAACTGCCAACCTGAGTCGTGAAAGACTCTCTTTGAACATCATTAACATGAGCGGAAACCTCAATGAAAACAGGGGCGGCATAAGTCAACTTTCTCAGGCGCGCTTCAGCAGGAAAAATATTTTTCTTGCTTCCGTCCGCCTCAGTGATTTCAGGTCTTGTAACCCAGATCTTATCCAGGTGGATTTTGAAACTTTCAACGTTAGGAGGAATAATCGTCGGCTCAATCTCCTTGTTCTCCTCAAGAACATTATTCAATTCCTTATCGACAAAATGATTAAAACTCTCAATGTTGGACTTTACAAAACTATTCTCCTCAAAAAATTTCCTGATAAGAGTTTTTGCTACAGTCATCCAACCACCCTTCGATAGAATACTGTTTCGCCTGCGGTAGGGCTCTTGCGCGAAATCTTCACAATATCACCCTCTTTCACATCCAAATTCAGGATAGCAGGGTCGCTCTTGTAAATTCTAGGCAAATTCGGCATATCAATAGCATACTTTTCAAACAACTCCTTGCGCTCCTTCTCAGTAAGCTTGGAGTGCTTCGGTACAAGTTCGTGCTTTGTGACGTCAAATTTTGCCATGGTTTCAGTATAAACGGGCCGTACGGGACGTTCAGCCACTTATCATGGCTTTTGAACCCGCAACCCTCTGGTTAAAAGCCAGATGCTCTACCAGGTTGAGCTAACGGCCCATTAATCTTCACTCTTGAACTGTATGAATAGGTATGAATACGATGTGAGAATGTTGTTAGGTACCCCATTGTGCGCTCTACCGTGTACTCCGAAAAGAAAGGAGGGGGTTTATAAAGCTTATGGTTATTTTATGCAAAACAGGCGCGTCCACCTACTTCATGGCATTGTAATACGCAATATTGCTTTTAGACAACTCAATACGAGAATTCTGAAAATTAAGCCTTACAACAGGACCCTTGACAACATCAACATAGCCAACAACAACAGAATCCTTACCAGCAACCCTGTAACAAATAGAAACAAGAGTGCCTCTTTTTTCTTTTTCCAAACGATGCAGCATCTCTGCAGTATCATCAAGAGCTTTGTAAATGTCCATAAGCAAGCAAGTCAAACAGGAGTATAAAAAGATTTGCCGATAAAATTCTTAATCGGATTTCACCAACTTCAAATCAAACCTCAGACTTATTATCGGACTATTCGGCGAAGGCGTGTAATCATGGTGCAGATTTCTGACAAAACCAAGTTTTTCATAAAAACCCGCAGAATTCGAATATGCATCAGTTGTTATAAAACGGGACCCTGCAAAACTTTCCAAAATCTGGCCAGTAATAAATTGAATACACAATTTACCCAGGCCTTTATTCTGCATTTCTTTAACAATGCCTAATCGGCCAATCTTAACCGCAGGAAATTCTGTATACGGAACGTTAAGACCTTTTGCCGTTCTTTCCTCTTTTTTAAGCTTAATCGTGTCAGTCAGCAGAGTAAAAAATCCCACAATCTTGTTTTCGTAAATAACTAGATACGTTTTACTTGTTTGGTCGTCTCTTTGTTGCCTCAGCGCATCATTTTTTATAAAATCGTTTAAATCCGGGTTTCCGCAATCGAAAGAGGATAAATCATGAAAAGGCATTAATTGTGATACTTTGAAATCGTTCGGTATCAAATTAATCACTTATTTTGAGAAATTATTCTAAACACCTTCACACATTCCTTCAGATACGCGTCTTTTTTTGGATCCGGTTTAGAGTTCTCCAATTCGTTCAAGAAGATTTCTGCATCTTTTCCTTCTAAAACCGGAGTAGGTATAATTGGATGTGCCATAACAATGCCTCTCTTTTCACATATGTATAAACCTTTCGATTTTAACAAGTTTTGTCACTATTCTTCAGAAGTAATAAAACGCCGGGACCGGGATTCGAACCCGGGTTGCAAGCGCGACAGGCTCGCGTGCTAGGCCGCTACACTATCCCGGCAATAAATCTAGCATGAGATAGACGATTTATAAATATTATGTGGTTAGTGCTCGAATATCTCTGCAATATAAGAAGCATCATCCTCAGGCAAATCTTCCCTGACCTGCGCCTTATGCGCCCCAGTCTTTCTGCGACCCAACAAATGCGCCTCGATAAGCTCGCCGGCTTTTCTTGCACCACCCCTCAAAGATACTTGCCTGCTATTGAGAACAACAGAAACAGCATAGTGCTTGTCAATGCTCTGCGGATTGTATGAGAATCTCAACGATGCAGTCTTATTAGTATCAACATTAGTAAGAACGACTCTCTGACTTCCATTGAGCGCATCCATAGACTCATCAACAATACAATTCAAAGCTTCAGCCCTGTCAAGAACGCTCAGAAAAGCATCAATACTTGTTCTGAAACGACCGTGGTCTTTAATTGGAGGCGCTACAATCATACGACGAGGATAAAACCTACAGTCAGCATATTCTATGTCCTGCGACAACAATTCATGCACAGAGCGATTAAAATTCTTCAGATACATCTTCATTCACCAGCGAACACAACCGAAATCACTTCCTTAAATTACTTTCGGTAACAAGCATTCCACACGCAGCTTTGATATCAACACCCTTGGTTGTCCTGATAATCGTCTTATAGCCAGCATCAATCAAACACTGCTTGAAAGCTTTAGCAGTCTCAGCAGAAGGCGGAGAAAAAACAACAGGATTGCACAAAATCAAGTTGATAACGACGTGCTTGAACGGTTTGAGAAGTTCTGCAAGCTCTTTCGCGTGCTCCAATTTATCATTAACATTTGCTATTAAAATGTACTCGACCATCAAAGGACCGTGCTTTGAAAAAGGAAATTCCTTGCAGGCATCAAGAACATCTTTAATAGGAAAGCGCTGATTAATAGGAACAAGCTTGTTTCTGATATTATCGTTAGGAGCGTGCAAACTAACAGCAAGCTGGCACTGAGTATCTTTGCCGAGCTGTCTTATTTTATCAGGAATACCAACACTAGAAACTGTAATCTTCTGCCAACTGTAACTCTGCTTTCTCAACTCGTTCACGGCAGAAACAACATTATCGTAATTCAACAAAGGCTCACCCATACCCATAAAGACAATGTTTGTGATTTTCTG
>CAYUHB010000042.1:0-6744 GCA_964444355.1 uncultured Methanosarcinales archaeon | reverse complement strand
AGGCTGTTTCGTGGGGAAAGATTCTGCCTGATGCCAGGAGCGTTAAGGTTTTTGGCGACGCTACTATTTTGTTTCCGTTGATTGTTGCAAAGGCTTTTGTGAATAGATAATTTTATTAACTGGTTTTTATTTCATTTCATTATGTTTGAGATGATGATGCAGGACGGTTCTGGAATCTTTGCTGTGTTGATGATTATGCTTCTGATGCTTGTCTTGTTTGCAGCGATGATTTCTTTGTTCGTTTTCTGGATTTATATGATTATTGACTGCGCAAAAAACAGGAAACTTTCAGACAGCGAGCGCATTGCCTGGATTTTGGTGCTTGTTTTTCTCGGCGTGATTGGCGGAACTATCTATTATTTTGCAGTGAAAAGAAAGTAACCTTTTTAAACGGTCATCATTCTCAAAATCGTATGCCGCGGTAGTATAGTCCGGTCAAGTATTCGGCCCTTTCGTGGTCGCCAGCTTGTGCTGGCTCAAGGTAAGGCTGAGACACGGGTTCGAATCCCGTCCGCGGCACTTTTTTTTCTTTCCTAAGAGTTACAAATGTTTATATATCTGGCTGGATTAATAAAAGGAAATTTAATTGTGGGGTGATTTTTTATGAAAAAAACTTTTTTCTTAATTGCAGTTATCGCACTGTCAATAGTGGTGTATGCGCAAAACGAGAATTCTAAACTTCATTCTAATCTTCAAAAATTTATTGACAAGGATGAATCTGTTCGTGTGCTTGTCCAGTTTGAAGAAAAACCTGGCGATGCGCATAGGAATTTTTTGAATGAGGGTGGTTGTCGTGCAGAATATACTGCAAGGCATATAAATTTGGTTGTTGCTGATTGTCCTGGCAGGAGTTTGGAAGGCTTGTCCAAGTCTGATAAGGTGAAGTTTGTTTGGGAGAATGAAATTTTTGAACCTCTTCTTGATTATTCTGCTGGTCAGATTAGTGCGGATGATGTGTGGGCTCTTGGTTATAATGGCAGTGGTGTTAATGTTTCTATTCTAGATAGTGGTATTGATACTAATCATCCTGCATTGCAGGGGAAAGTGATTTTGGAGCATGATTTCACTCCTGATAATACTACGGCTGACTTGTGCGGGCATGGCACTCGGGTTGCTTCGATTGTTGCTTCTGTCAATGATACTTATCGCGGTGTTGCTCCTGGTGCTTCTTTGTTTAATGCCAAAGTAGGAGGAAGTGCGTGGGGTTGCATGGTTAGTGTTTATGCGATGATTGCTGCAATTGATTGGTCTGTTGAGCATGGCGCGCAAGTGATTTCTATGAGTTTTGGTGGTCCTAACCCAAATTGTTCTGAATCTATTGGAGCTATTTACGTCGATCAAACAGTTATACAAGATAATATTCCTGTAGTTATTGGTGCAGGTAATGGTGGGCCGAGCTCTCAATCGATATATGCTCCTGGTTGTGCTGAAAAGGCTATTACTGTTGGTGCAGTGAATGATTACAATTATATTGCCGATTTTTCTTCCCGCGGTCCTGCAGTAGGTGATACAACGTGGGTTAAGCCTGATGTTGTCGCGCCTGGCGTTGACATTTATTCTGCAAACGTTGGGGGTGCTGGATTCTCGCCGGACAGCGGCACTAGTTACTCGACGCCGCACGTTTCTGCTGTTGTTGCCCTGATGTTGCAGGCAAAGCCCGGCTTGAGTCAGGGGCAGGTTAAGGATATCATAAAAAATAGTTCAACAGATCTCGGATATGATGAGAACACGCAGGGTGAGGGTTTGGTTAATGCAAGTGCTGCTGTTGATTTGGCGTTGAACACTACGCCTGAGGTTTTCACTGATTATCCTGGCCTTTTGGCATATTATACATCGGCTGGTGCTGATTTGCCTAAGGCGAGAAACGTTTTGGATGCGAGCTTTTCTGATGAGTTTTCTGCTTTGAGTTTGGGTTCTGGAGCTGACCTTGTGTGGGTGAGGACTGCTGCTGCTCCGACAAGAGAGGAGGACCTTGTTGTTACGCAGGACGACTTGGATCAGGTTGTCATTCAGGTTCATACGAATTTTGCGCCGTTCAGGAAATTCAAGGTATTGGGGACTGCTGGAAGTTCTAGTGAAAGAAGATTTGACGTGGCTTACGAGCAGAGCTCTGGTCGTGGGATGATTGTTTATAGCAATAATTCTGCCACGCCCGCGTATGCCTTGTGGGATGGGGCCGCATACCAGTTTGGTTCTCTTGCTGTTGATGATTGCAATGGAACTACCACTTGGATTGCAGTGGTGGCAAAACCTGGTTCGAATGAAATGGTTGAAATGTATCAGGATAGTGATGGTGCGTATTGTGCGCAGGTTTGGAATGGCGCTGCTTGGGGTAATGCAAAAAAGTTTACTGCTGATACTGGCACTTCGACGCAGAAATTTGATGTTATTTATGAGCAATCTTCTGGCCAAGCGCTTGCTGTTTTTGAGAGTGCCACTGCAGGAAAAATCGCCTATTGTGAGTGGAATGGCACAGATTGGTGTTCGAGTAACACCTTGTTGTCTGACAGGGGCGATCAGAATGACTGGGTGAAACTTGCTGCCTTGGCTGGTTCGAATAGGATATTGTTGGGGGCGTTCCAGTTGGGTGATGCTGACGTAGATGTTATTGAGTGGGACGGTGCAGGTTTTGGATCGTGGAAGCAAATTGATAAGACTGTGGAGTCGACCTCAGGAGTTAACAGAATCGTTGATGTGGCTTATGTGGGCACGACCGGACAGGGTATGGTGGTTTATGTCGATGCCGATACTAAGGTGCCTTCATACGCCGTTTGTACAAGCGCAGCTAATTGCTTTGGTGGCACTTGGTCTTCTGTGTCAACAACGACGAACTCGTCCAATAATTGCGGTGAAGCTTCTGATTTGGATTATGTTGCTCTCGCTGAGGACCCTCAGTCAAGCAAGGTTTTGTTGTATGCGCTGTCTCAGTCGAGCCATTACAAGTGCGCCCAGTTCTATAACGGAACTGCTTGGGGTACTTGGTACAGCAATTTGGGCAGTGGTACTGTGAATGCAGGCGGGGAAGACGTTTCTGCAGTGTTTGACATAGTCTGATTTTTTTCTTTTTTCTGTTTTTTTTAGGCCCTATCTCACGTTTTTTCTTTTTTTATTCATATGATTATTCATATTTTTATTCATAAGTTAGGCATTCTTAACATTAATGGACCAGTATACTCTTTCCCACACCAAAAAGCTTATAAATGCCTAATATATTTTCATATGAAAATTCAGGGAAAGAGAGGTTAAATATTGGCTAAAGGAATTACCCGCAAGCTTCAGAGGACGCCAAAGGATCAGTATACGTTGACGATTCCGAAGACGTTAGTCCAGATTCTCGACTGGAATGATAAGGATGAGATTGAGTTCGGTTTCGAGAGCAGCAAGCTGACTTTGAGGCGGGTGAAGAAGAAATGAAACGCTTCGCTCTCCTGCTAGTGCTGCTGCTTTCTGTATCGGTATTTGCAGATTACGCTACAAACATTACTGTAATCGAGGAGGTGGTGGTTGATTCTCCGGCGCCTGAAGTTGATGCTGCGCTTGACAATTTGACAGAACAGCTTGTTGCAGAGCCTGCTGATGACGTGCTGGGAGGCTTGGCTGAACAGCTTGCTGAGCCTGTTGAAGTCGTCGAAGAAAATGCTTCTGAGCCTGTTGAAGCTGAAGAGAATGCATCAGCGCCGGTGGTTGAAGAAGTGCCTCTTGAAGAGCCTGTGGTGTTTGATGAGTCCTCTCTTGCTGATGAGTTGGCTGAAGAAGCTGGAGCTCCTGTTGAGGTGCCTGCCGAAGAGCCTGTTGTTGAGATTGTTTCTGTTGAGGAGTCAGATGATGTTGCAGTTGTGGAGGAGGTTACTTCTGCTGCTGTTGCTCCTCTTGTTGAGGACGCTCTTGATGTGATGGCTGATAGGCTTGTTGCAAATGAGTCTGATGAAGTTCCTGAAGAAGCTCCTGTTGAAGAACCTGTTGAGCCAGAAGTTCCATTCGGTCCAACTGGCGTTGTTGTAGATGATAATGTAACTGTAATCGAAGAAGTTACCTCTCCTGCAGTTGCGCCTTATGTTGAGGAAGCTCTGGATGAAATGTTGGAGAATCTTGTTAACGAAACTTCCGTACAGACCGAGCAACTGCCCGTGGAAATACCATCGCCCGAGCAGTTGCCGGTAAATATTTCGCCAGTAAATGTTTCTAATGTTACAGTGATTAAGCCTGTTGTTCGTGCAGTGTTTGACGCAGAGGGTAATGCTGTTGATTCTGAGATTCTTGTTTCTGGCAGTACTGTTACGATTGATTTGAAAGAAGGTCCTGTGCAGGAGATTGTTTTGCTTAATGTTGAGAACGCCTCTGAGCTTCCGCGAGTTGACGTTGTGCCTACAGACATTCCTGCTCCTGATGGTGTCTGGGCGCAGGTTTACGCAATTGATCCAACA
Source organism: uncultured Methanosarcinales archaeon (assembly GCA_964444355.1). Taxonomy (GTDB): domain Archaea; phylum Nanobdellota; class Nanobdellia; order Woesearchaeales; family ARS49; genus CABMGU01. The sequence continues at coordinate 2,320 of CAYUHB010000042.1, read as the reverse complement.
AGTATTAATTTTACTTCGGGCATTGTTGAAGTTGTTGCCAAGGGCACCAGTTTGTACAAGTGTAAGGACTGGAATTTTGATGCACGCTCTTGTGATGGCGAATGGAAATTAGTGGCTGAGGACATGGTTCCTGGCAATACTTACCTGCTTGAGCTGACGCCTGATGACCCTGGTTTTGGTGAAACAATAAACATATCCAAAGCAAACCATCTGGATTCTAACCGGACATTTATCTCTGATGTCTATGATGAAGTTAAATCTTTGGATGGTGTGTGGTCAGAGCCGATCTATAAGGATGAATGGGTGAGGGTTACCTTTTCACAAAATCTAAGTTCTGAAAATGACATAACAGTTTATGCAAGAAATAATCAAAATTTAAACAGCCACATCGAGGTTTATTATTACAACAGCACTGAAAAAATAACTCAATTTCCTATAGTAACAGACCAAGGCTACTACCAAGTACTTTTAACAAACATGTCAGGTAGCCATGATACTTTTGATTTGAAGATAGTAAATAATGATGAAGAATCCGCTTATCTTGAATTTGACCATATAATAGACCCTGCATTGGCAGAGCTTGGCGGCACATTTTTTGATGGATTTGAGTCAGGCAGTCTCGCCACAAACAACTGGACAGTAACCCCTGGTATCACCGACGAATGGCGTGCATCAACCAACCACCCATATGCAGGAACCTATTCGGCCCTTGCCAAAAATGTTGACTCAGAGAGCACAATGAGCGTGAACATATCAACAGCAGGCTATCGGAACATAACATTCAGCTTCTACATCCAGACAGAAAACCTTGGTACCGACGAGTATGAGACAGCGGAATGGTACAACGGAACTGGCTGGATTGTTGTACTGAACAAGACAACAAACGCATTATACACACTCGCGTCTTTCAACCTTACAAGCGACGCGAACAACAATCCCAACTTCAAGATTAGGTTCAAATGCTTCAACAACGGACCAAACGACCATTGCCACGTAGACAATGTTCAAGTCTCAGGCACAGTGAGCAACATAACCCCGCCAAATGTAACGAATGCTTCTGTTGTTCCTACAAATCCTTCTGTTGGGAATTCTGTCTGTTTGCGTGTTAATGTGACTGATCCGGATAATGTCAGCAGTGTGATTGCGACAATTGACCGTCCTGTTGGTGTTGACCAGACTGTTCAGTTGTTTGATACGCATACTTGTAATAGTGTGCCGAATGATGGCATTTTCTCAAATCTGTTTTTGGTTACGCAGGAAGGTGTGCATAATTGGACTTTTGTGAATGCGACTGATGGTTTGAATAATACTGGTCAGACTGTTATTGGCTTGACTTTTACAGGATTTTATGTTTTCATTAATACGACGGGCATCTTTTATCCAACGTCTGCTGCGTATCACAATAATACTTCTTTAAACACCAGTCTAATTAACATATCTGATAACATTTATGCAACTCAATCGGTTGTCAGCAATAATACCTTTATGTTCTTTAATTGGACTTTGGGAAACATTGATGTTCGTAACGTTACAATTGAGCACAATTATGTTGGCTCTCCTGTTGCGAAACTGCAGATGTTTAACAATTCTGTCTGGCAGGATGTTTGCACTTTGAATGCATCTGCGACTGACGTCAATGATACGTGTGATTTGAATGTTTTCGTGAATTCTACAAGCAGCGTGCAGTTCCGAATTAATGTCAGCAATGTTACTGTTCAGACTACGCAGAATGTTGACCAGGTCTTTATTCGTGCGGAGCGCGTGTTACGTGATAATAGTCTTTTAGCTAATAGTTCTTCTGTTGGCGAGGGAGGAAATATCAGCATTAACGGTTCGTATACTATTGGCAATGGTGGTCCTGTTGGTAATTATACGATTGGTCTTAATGATACTAATCATAATATTACGGTAGGTTCTGCTTGTGGTGCTGGCAAGGTTTTCCAGACAACTTCTTTGAACCTGTCTGGCTGTTCTGGTTGTGTTAATAATGGTGATGGCACTGTTGTGCTTCCTGACCAGCAGAACGTGAATTATGTTGTTGTGTGGTATTTGATTGCGTGCGCTAATTCCTCATCATACTCACCTGTTAATCTGCTGACGTACAAGGTTAATGGTAGCGGTCAAGCTGTTTTCGATAATGCTACTGGGAATATTACGATTTTTGAGACGACTCCTCCGCAATGGTCTAATCCGCAGAGGAACGAGACTGTTGTGTATTGGAACTCTTCAGTCAAATTTAATACATCTTGGGCGAACCAGGCTCTTGCAGGATATATTTTTGGTATTATTCCTGCAACAAAGCATGCTTTATTTAATTCTA
>CAYUHB010000041.1:0-6827 GCA_964444355.1 uncultured Methanosarcinales archaeon | reverse complement strand
CAAACTCGCTGGCGTGTACCTCACGCCAAGCAGCATTGGAAGCGACCACCGGACGCACCAGGCTGTCGTGCGACAACTCGTACCACACCAGGCGACGACGCGGCTCCTCGCGCACCAGGAATGCCTTGATCAGCTTCTCAATGATGGCTTCTACCATAGGAGGAGGACCGCACAAATAAACATCAAAATCTTTTTTATAGTACTTCTCAATAAAAGACTGAATCCTGCCCTGCTCACCCTCCCAAGTTTTGTAACGATGGTCAACAGTAATAGTCGGAACAATCCTGAAATTCCTGCGTTCAAAAAGCTCAAACTCCTTCCTGTAAAGAAAATCAGCAGGAATACGCATACTGTAAATCAAAACAACCTGCCTTCCTTCATCCAAAGCCTGCCTAATCATAGGACGGAAAGGACTAATGCCCACTCCGCCGGCAATAAACAAGCACTTCTTTCCCTCCTTAAGCGCAAAAGCGCCGTAAGGACCATCAACGTGAACAGCAGTCCCAACAGGAGAATCCTGCAAATGAGCACTCAAACCAGTGCCACGAGCAATACAGAGCTCAATGTAAGGCTCACCAACATAAGAAGCAATAGAAAAAGCACGATGAACAGGCTTGTTCTCAGCATCAACAAAATCATCACACCAAACACTAACCCACTGGCCAGGACGGAAAGAAAAATCCTTTGACTTGCTCAAACGAATAATATGAACACGAGGACTCTCCTTCAAGTTCTCCACTATCTTCGAATCAAACCTCATTTTTCAACACTCTAAAAAGCAGAACGGTTTATAAATGTGATTAAATTTTCTTTTCATAATCATAAAACTTGAAACCTTTCTTCAAACCACGCTTATCACAGAAGTTTTGCATTTTCTTATTGGTCTCCTGAACCAATGCAACAACAGTCTTCAAACCGTTCTTTTTACAATAAGCCTCATAAAAATTATACAATTCAGTGCCAAAACCCTTAGACCTAAACTTGGGAAGGATAACCAGGTCTATCAAAAAAGAATACTTCTTATTCTTCCAAACCTCTGCATTCAAGACTCCTGCCATTCTTCCATCCTCTTCAACAACAAGAACAAGACTCATTTTATCTTCAATACAAGCTCTGACATAATCCTCTGAATAAACAGCTTCACCCTCTGATGAAGCCTGCAATTCAGGAGTATTTTTTAAAACGTCCAGAATTGCTTTCACGTCCTTTAACTGCCCTCTTCTAATCATCTGCACATCGGAATTTCACAAAGCTAGCATAACTTATAAATGTGCTGAAATTCCGAGTGTGCTCAAGAATCGCCGCAAATTCGCTTATCGCACAGATGGCGATTCTCGACAAGTCTTGCACTTAGCGCGAACTCTTTCCTTAGCAATAGCCTCAGCAGCAACACGAGGAATAACATTCTCTTTCTTCGCGCGCTCCAAAACCATTTGCGTGTTCTTGGTAATCTTTTCCTCAACAGTCTTGAACATCTGCTGTTCAGTGCCATTAATGTACTCAATATAACTCGAAATGACACCGCCGGCATTCGCAACAAAATCAGGAACAACAAGAACACCTTTCTTCGCAAGCGCTGCCTCTGCTTCCAGCGTAGTAGCAATATTACTGCCCTCAACAATCAACTTAGCCTTAATCCTTGGAACATCAGCAACTCCAAACAAGTCAGGAATAGCAGCAGTAACAAGAACATCACACTCCTGATAAATCAAGTCCTTTGTAGGCAAAACTTTCCCGCCATAAGCAGTAACAGTGCCCTGAGACTTCTTGACATCAAACAATTTTTTGTAATCAATACCTTCAGGAACAACAAGAGTTCCCTTGCTGTCAGAAACAGCAACCAATTTCGCACCAGCCTCTGACATAAACTTGCAAACAAACTCGCCAACATTGCCAAAACCCTCAACAGCACAAGTAACACCCTTGATGTCCTTATTCATATGCTTCAAAGCAACCTTAATCGAATGGAAAACACCAAAACCAGTCGAGCCAAGCTCGTGAGGCAAACCACCCAAAGCCTTAGGCTTGCCAGTGCAAGATTTCATATCACCATTAGCTTTTGCAAAAACCTCCATATCGTGCTCAGCCATATTCATATCAGGACCAGCACAATAATTCAAAGGAACAATACCTTTCAACAATTCTGAAAAAGCAGAAACCCAGGCATCCTTTTGTTCTGGCGTAAGTTTCTTGGGGTCGCCCATAATGCCGGACTTAGCACCGCCAAAAGGCAGGTCAGCCATAGCATTCTTCCAAGTCATAGTACGAGCAAGACGGAAAACTTCCTCCTTATCAACACTAGGAGTAAAACGAATACCACCCTTACCAGGACCCAAAGCAGTATTGTCAATAACAACAACACCCTTCATACCAAGCTTCGGATGGTAAACTTCAACTATCCTTTCAGGACCAAAATCATCAAATTCCATCTTTTCTCACCCCAACAAAAAAGGGAAAAGAAGAAGGATATAAAGGTTTTGCTGTGAATATAGCTAAGCTAACCAAAACATTTATATATAAAACGTATATACAATGTTAATATGACTACCGAGCTTGTTACTTTCAAGATGGAGCAGGATTTCTTAAACGACGTTGACAAGACTGCAAAAAGCACAGGCTTCCAGAGCAGGACAGAATTCATCAGGGCCGCATTGAGGGAAAAGATTGACGAAATAAAACTGAAGAAAGCAATGATGGAGATTGCCCACCTGAAAGGCGCAGCCAAGAAAAAGACAAGCGATGAAGAACTTGAAAAAATAAGAGAAAAAGTATTTGAGGAATTAGAGAGGAAATCTAGATAATCTCTTCCGGCTTGTAGTGTTCTGAAATATCTTTCAATTGCCTGAAATGATTATCTCTTGAAATCATCATTGCAGAGCAATCTCTTGCCATTATCGCGTGCAAAGCGTCTCCTCTTGGAATATTTCTTTCCTCAGAGATTTTTTTGGATTCGGAACGCTGTTTTTCCGAGGAAACAATTCTTTGCAAGATATCCTCAAAAGGAGCCATCATCCCTTTTATTTGCTCTATTGAGTAATTGACTTCCAATTCCCTGATTATGAAATCCGTGATGATAATTTTATTTCGGTTTGCTCTTATCATCCCCAACAATTTGAAAGCATAATCACCCAAAGGCTCGCCACCATAGCCGGTTCTATCCTCATAAAGGTCCACCCAGATTGACGTATCAATTAAATACAGCACACGACTATCAAGCATTAGTTCTTAAAGAACTTATCGACGAGAAAGTTGAAAGTCTTACAACACAGTCCGTAATATTTACGAAAAATAGAACAAAAATTGAAAAAAATAAATCAAACCAGCTTCTCGTTCGTCTCAGCATCAAAGATGTGAATGACCTGGGCAGGACAGACCTCTGCAGCAGACTTGTTCAGCTTCAAGGCATTCTTCACCTTGTCAACCATCTGGCTCTCCTTAATTATAAGAACATCATTGCCGTCCTTATCCTTTTTCGCACCTTTTAATTCTGCCTTGCCGTCATCCTTCATCACCCAAAACTCAGGAGCAACAGCAGCACAAGCAGCAGCGCCAATACAGGATTTCCTGTCAAACACTATTTTGTAAGTTTTTTCTTTAGCCATCTCACTCACCCCAGTTCTCCAAAGCGTGCACCAGCAACCTGACACCAAAACCAGTGCCGCCCTTTCTAACATAATCCAAATCAGCATCAGACCAGCAAGTACCCGCAATATCAATATGCGCCCAAGGAGTCTTCTCAACAAACATCGACAATAACGCAGCAGCAGTAATAGCGCCGGCTGCCTTATGAATAAGACCAACATTCCTCACATCAGCAACCTCAGACTTAACCTGCTCATGATAATCCTGAAAGAAAGGCAGCTCCCAAACACGCTCGCCAACAGCATTGCCGGACTTAATCAAATGCTCAATCAACTTCCTATCCCTGCCCATAATACCAGCACAAACAGTGCCAAGAGCAACAAGACAAGCACCAGTCAAAGTCGCCACATCAATAATCGCATCAGGCCTGAGAACTTTCTCAGTATAAGCAAGAGCATCTGCCAAAACTATCCTGCCCTCAGCATCAGTATTAACAACCTCAATAGTTTTCCCGCTAAAAGCCCGAACAATATCACCTGGCTTGTAAGCATCCATACCAGGCATGTTCTCAGCAGCAGCAAAAACACCAATAACGTGAACCTTCAACTTCAACAAAGCAGCAGCCTTAACTGTCGCAATAACAACAGCAGCACCACACATATCGTTCTTCATAGTAAACATTGAGTCATCAGGCTTCAAATCAAGACCGCCAGAATCAAAAGTCAACCCCTTGCCAACCAAAGCAACCTTTTTCCCGCTTCCATACTCCATAACAACAAAACGAGGCTCATTAACACTCCCGCGATTAACAGCCAGCAAAGCAGTAAGACCTAACTTCTCAATACCCTTCTTGTCGTAAACAGTCACTTTCACGCCAAGCTTTCCCAATTCCTTGGCAGCATCAGCCAACTGCTCAGGCTTCAAATTGCTCGCAGGCTCATTAGCAAGGTCGCGAACAAGATTCTCGCACTCGGCAAGAACAGCACCCTTCTGGACAAAAGCATCAACACCATTTCCAACCAATGTAATGCTTTGAATTATTTTTATTTTCTGCCTGTCAACAGTCCGGTACTTAATGTACTGATAAGCGCCAAGAACACTGCCCTCTGCAACAGCCTGAGCACGCTCCTGTTTACTCGTATCAGGAAGCTCAACATTATGCAAAGTAGTGGAAAACTCAGTAATACCGCAGAAATCCCTTGCAATCTTGGCGCTCAAACCAGCAGCACGGCGCAACAACTCAAGATTCGCATCCTCTTTCTTACCAAGACCAAGCAGCAAGATATTCTTTGCAGGAATCTTATCAAGAGTGGAAACCAAACGGAACTGCTGCCACTCACCCTCAAACTCCTTGCCCTTAAGAGCGTGAGCGATAGCGCCATTAAGCCTGGCATCAACAGACTTCAACTCCGCAGGAACTTCCTCCGAAGGAGCGAACAAGCCAACAACAATCAGCTCAGTCTTAAAAGAATCAAGACGAGCATCAACAACACCAATTTTCATAATACAGTGAAGAAAGAAGCGATTTATAAGTTTTGTGATTTACGGCCGATTTCGGAAACTTAACGGCTTTTGCTGACAAGAACTGAAAGAATTACATGATTCGTTGTAAAGGTTCCAGTTTTCTCTGCGATAAACCCTTTAATACATCCAACATCATACAGCACATGTCACAACTTATATACATCGACGCGAATGTCTACATGGATTATCTTCTGAACCGCAAAGACAGATTAAGGCCTTTGGGAGACTTTGCATTCGAATTGCTAAGAAAGGCAGTCCAATGCCAATACAACATATTAATTTCTGATGTTGTCCTGGACGAATTGAAAAATAATATCCCTAAAGAAACTATCCTTCCCTTATTGGACATGATAAATAAAAAACTGGTTTTTATCGAGAAAGAAAAACTTGATGAAATAAAAGCAGAAGAAATCTCATCGGAAAATTTCTGGGATGCATTACATTACATCCTTGCAAAAAAGGGAGGAGCAGAAATACTGGTAACAAGAAACATCAAACATTTTCCTTTCTCAGGGCTTCAGATTAAATTCCCTGAAAATCTCTGAAGAGTCCTTTTTCAAGTATTCCTTAAACCATTGTTCTTTAGGCAAAATATTCTTCTTAAGTTTTGCGCTTCCCTGCAATGCCTTAAGCTTCCTAATCAGCACCTTTTTTTCATACTCCTCAAGAGAACGCCTTATGATGTCCCTGATGAGCTCCTGGACACTATTAAATCCAAGGGACTTTCCCAAATAATCAATCTGAGACGCCATTTCCTTGTCCAATCGAAGATGAATCGAAACCATAAATGGTACCAAAAGGTACCAGATATAAAAAGGTTACTATTAAACAACCAAAACATCTTTGCGATACAACGGGTGAACAGGCGCGCAAAAGCCTTTACCCATCCATCTATCAACCAAGGACAACTCATATTTCCTGAGCAAAGAAACAAGTTTATTATCACCATTTTCAGAAAGAGAATAAGTGTGCACAGTAAGCATGCCATATCTATTGCCAAAAACCACGTCAGTGAATATCCTGTCGCCAAATATTACAAGTTTAGCAGGGTCGCAGCCAAAATAGTCCAAAACAGACTCAATACCTCCCGGTTTCTTCCTATCGTGCCTGAGAACGGCAATTCCCATGGAATTCTCTATCTGCCGCGCGGCCTCATAGTTAATATCATCCCTTGTTCCCGCAGAATTTGACATGATAACCAATTTATCACCAAAAACACGCCTAAAACCAGAAAAAGCACCCTTAATAGAAGGGCACAGTTCATTAACATAAGGCAGAGTGAGAGTATTATCCTTGTCAAAAATCACACCCTCAAACCCTGCATTCTTCAGCTCTTCAGGACTAATACTGCAGATGTCAGAAACAGAAAAGTGAGGAATTGCCAACGATTTTTTTACAAATCTCGCCCACAAAAAATATAACGTTCCATCCAGATTAAAACCTTGAACCACAAAAAAGATGGAAAATCAGGTATTTAAAAAGGTTGCTTAAATCTGAGAAAAAGTCTTCTTTAGCAACAAAGCATCGCCCTCCACATTCGGGCTTTCAGAAATAAGAACACCTTTGACTTTGAACTCTTTCAAAGCTTTCAGCAAATCACGATAATTCATATCAGAATCCTCAAGATTCAAATGGTTTAATTCACCCTTAGGACCATAATTAATTCCAGAACAATGAGCGTGCAGGTTATCCAAAACAGTCCTGCCAAGACCTTTCTCCAG
>CAYUHB010000040.1:0-6864 GCA_964444355.1 uncultured Methanosarcinales archaeon | reverse complement strand
CGTAATATTTTCCATCTGAGGCAGGCAATTTCAGTTGTACGATTTTATCGTACGGTTCAAATCCTTCTTATCTGCTTACCCTGAAATACAACCAAAGCTTTATCCTGCTCCATTCCAGAAACGAGAAACATTTGCATTTATAAATCCCGCGCGCGCAGTTGTCCAGTGGGTTGTGGGCAAATCAAGCCGTGACAAGCCAATAAACAAGGAAAAGTAACATTTATATATAAGAAGTCGTTCATATCGACTATCAAGTTCAAACGAGGTGATTAAGTTATGGAAGAAGAACACAGAGGAGTAGCACTCGTAATTCTCGGCATAATAGCCATAATTGCAGTGATAGGACTAGTATTAATGTTCTCAGGCGCAAAGAAAAGCACAGGAGCAATACCAACACTATTAGGAACAGATGCTCCATCAGGCTTCTGCGACAGCCCATGCACGTTCGCATTCGGCGCTTCACAATCAGAAGTAGCAATGCAAACACAAAGATTCATAGCAAGAGGCTTCGTGCCAGTAGGACAAGTGAGCTTCAAATACTCAGTTGACGGATTCGGCTTGTTCGGACAATGCGTCTGCCCACCAGAAGGCATACCACAATTCGTAGCAACACCAGAACAAGCATCAATAGTGTACGGAACACCATTGTCAGGCAGATCAGAAGGAGTACCTTCACCGATGTACCTGGAAACACCTGGACCAACCATAGGCCAGTACCCAGTAACAAAAGGACAAGTTCCAAGCTACCCGTACCCGGCAAATTTGAACAAGTAAATTTTTTTTATTTCTATTTCTTATTTTGATTATTTCTGTAGCATAACGAACGATTAGACACTCGTCACGATGAGCCTCGAACTCCGTTCAGAGGCTCTCGTTCCTCGACTACTTCATCCAACGCTCAAACCATTTAAGAAGCAAAAACAATCTAATCCTGTAATTGTTGTACACTGAATTATCCTGCTTAAACACTTTACTCTTATAGAAGTCGTACCAAAGGTCATTAACAACGCCTTTATCGTGCAAAAGCTCAACAGCCCGTTCTGTTTGTTTAGTATACTTTTCCTGCCTAATCCACTGGTCCAAAGGAGGAGTAAAACCCCACTTGCCACGGTAGACTATCTCATCAGGCACAATACCCTTGATGACCTTTCTCATCAAAACCTTAGTCTGGAAAGGAGTAACCTTCCAATTTGAAGGAATCTTTGCTTCAAGCTCAACAAAACGATAATCCAGGAAAGGATTACGCACTTCCAACGCATTAGCCATGGAAGCACGATCAACCTTAGTCAGAAAATTATCACCAAGAGTATTGTAAAACAAATCGTACCTAATCATAGCCTCAACAAAATTGTTATCACAGGAATCAAGCATTTCCCTCATCTTAGAAGAAGACCATTTTTTGAAAGAATCGGGCCTGTAAACGAAATCAGAGCCAGCTTCTGCAATAAAGTCTTCTGGCGGAATCAGACTTAAACGGAAAGCCTGCCTAACCTTGCTGTAAAAAGACATAGGAGAGAAGACATTCGGCAAAAGATGATAAACAATGCTTCTCAAAAACCCGGGAATCATCATAACCACTGACAGCTGCGCGGCAATCTTGTGCAGAGAATAGCCGCCAAAAATCTCATCACCACCATCGCCACTCAGCGAAACAGTAACAAACTTTCTGGCAAGCCTTGAAACAGCAAAAGTCGGAAAATTAGAATAATCACCAAAAGGCTCATCATAAAAGTAATAAATTTTATCCAGCAAAGCCTCAAAATCCTCTTCCTTGAAATACTCGTGATGATGAATGGTCTTAAAGTAGTCTTTGACGATATTCACATACTTAGTCTCATCATACTCGCCCTCAAAACCGATTGAAAAGGTGTGTAATTTTTTCAAATCAGTAAACTCGGCCATAGTGCCGACAACAGTAGAACTGTCCAAACCGCCGGACAAGAAAGCACCAACAGGAACATCAGCAATCAAACGCAAACGAGTTGCGTCTTTCAGTAAAAATCTTGCTTCATCAATCAACTTCTGCTCATCGTAAACAGGCTGATATTTCGGAATGTCATAATAATACTTTTTAGTCAACTGCTTCTTCTTCAAATCAAGAACAATAGTCTGCCTTGGTTCAAGCTTAAACACATTCTTGAAAACAGACAAAGGACTCGGAATAAACCCGGTAGTCAAATAAAAGTCAATAGCTTCCTGACTAATCTCCTTCTTAATGCCGTGCGCCAAAATCGCCTTAAGCTCACTGCCAAAAATAAACTTCTCACCATCCCAGTAATAGAACAAAGGCTTCTTGCCAGGACGATCCCTTGACAAAACAAGCTTCTGAGCCTTCTTATCATAAATACAGAAAGCCCACATACCATTAAACTTATTGACGCAGTCAACACCCCACTCCTCATAAGCGTGAATGATAACCTCAGTATCAGAATGAGACCTAAACTTGTGCTTCTTCTCCAGCAACGACTTAATATCCTGAAAATTGTAAATCTCGCCATTAAAAACAATCCACACAGAAGAATCCTCATTACACATCGGCTGACGGCCTTTCTCAGAAAGGTCAATAATGCTAAGCCTGAGATGACCAAGAGAAACGTCCTTGTCGGTAAAATGCCCCTCCTGATCAGGACCTCTATGGGCTAAAGCAGACATTGCCTTCTTCAACAACTTCTCATCAGACCAATTAAAACCCGTAATACCGCACATTTTATTTCACACCAAACCCCTTAATACCCTGAACCAAATCATATTCAAACTTTGCGTTACGCACTCCTGCATTCTTGAACCAGCTCTTTATATCATCAAGCTCGTAATAAACCTGCTTAGGAGTTCCAAGCACATCAAAACTATCACTGACTTTAAAAGCATAAGGAAAATCCGCATAATACTGGAAAGGCAACAGATTCGCAATACCATTCAATCCGACACTTTTTAACATCTTATAACCCACATTAATCAAGTGAACAGCCAAAGCAGGAACATAACATAATATGTAAAGCAATTTAGGAGGCAGTCTGGTGCTCACAACCCTCAAAGGATTGTATAAAAACATGGCTCTTGCATTTCTCCTCTTACCATAAACCCATATCAATATCTTCGCATTCTTTCTCATAAGAGAAACAATCTTTTTGAAACCCTCTTCCGGATTGGGCAGGTGATGAAGAACACCAATTGAATAAAAAACGTCAATTAACCCGCCGTTCAAAGGCGGATTATAAATATCCGCCTGCACAATCAAAGGACTGAACTCTTTGGTATTTCTATAAGCAGCTTCAGCAGCTTCACTTAAATCCAAACCAATATACTTTTTAGCGCCATACTTTCCGACAAAATACCCGTGTTTAGCCATTCCACAACCAAAATCCGCAACAACTTGATTTTTAATGTCCTCCTCGTAAATAAAAGGATTAAAGTAACGCTGCCAATCTTTTTCAAACTGAGTCAAGATTTTAGGATATTTAAGCCACTCAAAACTAAAACTTTGAGCAGTCGCACTCTTAAGCTGGTCATCAGCCTCTTTTTCATCAAATAATTTGATATCATATTTTTCGAAAAAATCCCTGTATTTCGGAAAAATAAGGGTTTTCATAAGGCTATCAGGAAGAATCCTCGGTATGCCATTAATAATCGGCCATTTCTTATCGCATTTCTTACAAAAAATCAAGCCAGAAATACATTCTTTCTTCTCTTCCTCAAATACCTTTAATTCAACAGCATTATTACATTCAATACAATGCAGATATATTATGTCTTCTGGAATCATTTCTTTCAACTCAAAATATCAACCCAATCATTCACGATCTTTTTGATATCAAACCTTTTAATACCTTCCTGATTTTGCCTAATCTTATTCCAATCAACTTTTACAAAATCATTCTCAAAATCATTTAAACTCAATATAACCCCGTTTGGACCATAGTAAGGATACTTGATCTTTTCATCAAAAGCAAGACGAGGAGCAATAAGCTCCCTGCAGCCAGTCTTAAAATCAGAAGTCACAATAGGCAAATCAACTGACATTGCTTCCAACAAGACATTAGGAAAGCCTTCTGCTCGAGAAGAATAAACAAAATAGTCCGCTTTTGCAAGATAAGGAAATACATTAGCACGTTTGCCAATCAAAAAAACATTATGCTGAAGATTCAAACGTTCCACCAAAGATTGCAGTTTTTCTTTCAGAGGACCATCGCCGATAATGATTAAAATATTCTTAGAATCAGCAAGCTTCCTAAAGGAATTAATCAAAACATCATACCTCTTATACTCGTCAAGCCTGCCAACAGAAACAAACACTTTCTTTCCTTTTAACAAACTCAAAAACTCGCCCTCGACAGCTTCTTTTTTCAGCCTGTCAATCTTTACAAAATTCTGAGGATTGTAAACAACTTTTATACGGGCAGGATCAATCTTCAACCTGTTTGCCAAATCAAACATGTTTTCCTTCGAATTAACAATAATCAGCCCTGCTTTAGGATACAACCAAGAAATCAAAAGTTTGTAAAAAAAACCTTTCAGTCCCTGGAAGACAGATAATGAGGTGCGAAAAGAGATAAAAGAATTTTTGATGGCAGATATATTGACAAAATTACTCCACTCCAAAAAACTGACAATTTTACAATCGGGATTCTGTTTCGCTATTTTTCCAAGTTTCCATACATAATAAGGAAAAGCCAGAAACATGGCCAAATTGCTGTTAGTGTTTAACAAAGATGTCTGTTTGACGCCAATGTCGTAAAATTTTCCAGATTTCAGAGTGAGAATTTCAACATCAAACTTTTCCTTCAAAAAAGGAGAAATCTCACTAATAACGCGCTCAGCACCGCCCATTTCCAATGAATTAACCAAAAAAAAGACTTTTCTCATGTTACTTTCTTGACTTCATCAACCATCTTTTTATAAACAATACTCCAATCAAGATTCTTCTCTGCAAATTTCCTTGCATTAGAACCTTTCTTTTTTCTAAGAATAGAATCATTAATCAAGATTTTCATCTTGGTGATGAAATCATCAATATCGTATCTGGAAATGCAATACCCGTTCTTATCGCCGTCCATCAAAGTAGGAACATCACCAACATCAAAAACAACAGAAGGAACTCCAGCAGCGCAAGCTTCCAAAACAACCCTTGGCGAACCCTCTGCAAAAGTAGGCAAAACAAGAATATCGGAATTGGAATAAACCTTTTTTATATCCTCATAGGAAATCTTTCCCAAAAGTTCAATGTTACTGAATTTATTCTGCAAATCAAGCACAACATCTTTCATAGGACCATCGCCAACAATAGTGAACTTCCAATCCTTAGGAATATTGCTGACAATCTTTTCAAAGAACTTAATACCCTTATTCTCAATAAGCCGGCCATTGAATATGATTCTTTTATTGTTTAACGAACTGTGCTTGAATTCCTTGACCTCAACAGCACTTGAAACATAAGACATCTTATCATAATTAACACCATATTTCTTGTTAATGACGTCCAAAGTGGGCTTTGAATTGGAGATAATATAGTCACAGTGCCTGAACAAAAACCTGCCCATAGTATTGTCGTATATAATCTTAGCAAAACGGGTAACAGGACTCAGCAAAGGCAAAAAGTAATCCTCAAGACTTCCGCGGTACAGCAGGATAACCGGCTTCTTAACCAAGCCCAGCCACCTGTAAAAAACAGCCCTAAAGTTCATCTCATACATATAACTGTACAACAAAATAACATCTGCATCCTGAGAATGCTTCCTCAAAGCGCCAAGCAAGCCAAACAAAACAGGATTCCTGCCAAGCAAATTAAAAACCTGCCAGACAGGAACAACATCCAAACCCTTCTTGTCCAAATCCTTCTGAGAAGGAACAAGAATCCTTACCTGGTGACCGTCCTTAATCAAACGCTGAGAAAACTCATAACAAGACATAGCAAAACCAGAAATGTTCGGAAACCAGTCAGGACACAAAATAAGGACTTTCATCCAGGCTTATTCCTCGTCAATTACCAAACGCACAATATTATTTGTCAGAGTCACCATTGAACGGAACAGCTCGGAAACACCTGCAGGAAGCTCGCCAGCATCCTTCAGCAATTCCTCACGGCTCAAAGCAACACTGTCAACCAATTTTTTGTCGCGAGTAAAATAACCCTTCATGGTATCCAGATAACCCTTCTCAACACGCTGGAAAATCGCCTTAACCTTATCCTTCTTCTTCTCCTTGCCCAAATAATCAGCCAACTGCTTAGCACAATCAGCAAAATTCTCCAAATTAATGGTCAAGTAATAATAACTCAAAACCTTGCTGTTCGAAAGCTGGAAAAAGTCAGCAATCTGGCGATTAGACAAAGAACTCTTCAACAAGCGCATCAACAAGAAATAAGCCCTGTTAACCTCATAATCACGCACAACAACACTCTGGGCAAGCTCAGCATTATCCAAACCAGCAATACTGTCCTGAATCATACTCCTAACAAGCATATCCATCCTGCGCAAAGTCTTATCAATGCTAATCTCCTTCAAATTCAACAAGTCCTTAGCAATAATGCTGGTGGCAGTCTGGTCAGCAACCTCCAAAGCAACAAAGTCATGCAGTATCTTGCGGATGTCCTTAGTCTTCTGAGTAATACTCTGACCAGTCAGTACGATAGTGTTATAATTGTTAATGTAAGCACTGGTAATCTCACGCTGAATAGTACTAAGCTCCTTATTATCAACAGGAATAGTAGTCTCCTTCAAAGGAGCAGACTCATCAACCTTGCTCTCAGGAGAAATAACAAGCTCCCTATCCCCTTTCTCATACAAGTAAACCAAGTCACCCTTCTTCAACTTATGAGAATCAAGCCACTCCTTAGGAAGAGAAATAGTATGCGATGCCTGACCTGCT
>CAYUHB010000039.1:0-6875 GCA_964444355.1 uncultured Methanosarcinales archaeon | reverse complement strand
GAAAAAAGAACACGGCACGAAAATCGAACTGGATGTAGACGCAACATACCAAAAAGGAGACCAAAGCGTAGACTCATACCTGAAACAAACAGCAATAGCAAACCCTCACGCAACAATAGTCTACACAAACCCGAAAGCAGAACAGCTCATATTCCCAAGAGCAACAGACAAACTGCCAAAAGAGCCAATAGAAATCAAGCCACACCCATACGGAGTGGAATTAGGCATCATGCTAAAGATGGTCAAAAACACAGACTGCAGAACACTCCAAAGCTTTTTAACACAAGAATTCTCAAGAGTAGGACCGCAAACAGCAAAAGAAATCTGCGACAAAGCAGGACTGTTCACAAACATGAAACCGGGCGAGCTACAACTGCCACACGTAGAGAAATTAGTAGAAGCAATCAAGAATACGAAAATAATCTCGCCAAGCACAGACTGCATAGTGCCAATAGGAGAAGACCTGCTTGAAAAAGGACTACGAAAAGAAGTAGCAGCAGAATTCTACACAGCAGTATCAAGAAGCCCTGAAGTTTACAAAGGAATACCATTCGTCATAGAAGTCGCCCTGGCATACGGAGGACAACAAACAGCAGACGAACCAATAAGACTACTGAGATTTGCAAACAGAGTGCCGCTATTGTATCAGCAAGGCTCCTGCGCAGGAACAAAATCAGTCATACAAACAAACTGGAAACCATACGGACTAAGCCAAAGCCAAGGAGCAATGCCAGCAGGACCATTGACGGTCATAGTATCAATGGTATCAGTATGGCCGCCATTCACTTCTGAAGCAAAAGAAGCCATCGCCCATTATCCTGAAATCATCAAAGAAATGAAACTGGCATTACAGGAAGCAGGAAGAAGACTGGGAAGCTACGTCAACAAGAAAAGAAGAGTATCAGACCAGCAGGAAAGAGTAAACATCTTTGAAAATTACATACCTGAAGTAGCGGACGCACTCCACAGACTAACAGGAGTTGGAAAGGAAAAAATTGTTGAAAGCATGAAAAAAATGCTGGAAAAGAACAAAGAATACATCGCAGCGCACAAAGAAGCACACAAAGTAGAAACCAAAGATAAAAAAGAGGGACAGGTAAGACTGGCGGGGTTCGAAGATGAGTAAGCCAAAAGAAGCAATAGAAGAACTAGGAAAAGAACTCGTAAAGGATGTGTTGTCGAACAAACAGCCAAAAATGACAGTGCCAATAAGAGCGCTTTCGAATATAACCTTTGACAAAAAATCTGAAACACTACAGCTCGGGAATAAGACTGCAGAAAGAAACTTCTTCAACGTAGCACACTCCAAGAAATTCTTACAAACACTCGAAGTTGCTGCAGTCAGCAAGAATTTACTTGAAGATGGCAAACACGCATCACTCAGAGACGTATTCTACATGGTCAAAAGAACCATTCCAAACACAAAAATAAACATTGTGGACGAACAAACAGAAAGCGATGACGCGATTGAAGATTTGGAATTATTAACTGGAAACTCAAGAGAGCAATTGAACATAAATGCGAACAAAATGGGCTCAGTAGCAGGAAACGTAATAGTAGAAGACAAAGGAGACGAAATAGACTGGAGCAAAATGGGAAGCGGAGGATGGTCAATACCGTCAAATGTTGAAGAGATTAAATTCAAAAAAGTAAACGCAAAGTACGTCATCTACATGGAAAAAGCAGCAGTCTGGGAAAGACTGCACGAAGACAGATTCTGGGACAAACAAAACTGCATCATCATGAGCTCACAAGGACAAACAACCAGAGGAATAAGAAGACTATTACAAAGACTGAGCAACGAACACAATCTACCGATTTATGTACTTTGTGATGGAGATATTTGGGGCGCGTATATTTACAGCGTGCTGAAATACGGCTCGATAAACCTCGCGCACATGGCAGAGAGCATGACTATACGAACTGCCAAATTTTTGGGCATCACCATGGACGATATTGAAAAATACGGACTGAAAAAACATTTAATAGCCCTCACAGAAATTGATCACAAGCGAATAGACCAACTGCAAGATTACGACTGGTTCAAAGACAACAAAGCATGGCAGAGGCAGTTTAAACTCATGAAGACGTTCAAAGGCAAAGTAGAGATTCAGTCACTCAGCAGCAGAGGAATCAGTTTTATTTCTGAAAAATATTTGCCTGAAAAGATAAAAAATAAAGACTGGATAGATTAAGAAAAAATTAAAAAGGAAGAATTCCTGAAGTGAAGCATGGACCCAAAATTCTACAAAGAACTAGAACAAGAAGCGAACAGGGCAGTAGTAGAATTCGTAAACCGGTTAGCGCCATTCAGCCCAGAAATGGAAAGAAGAACTGTCCTCGATATTTCTCCCGGAGACGGCCATAATATACGCTATCTCTTATTAGTAGGATATCACGTTGTAGCATTAAAAGATGAAAAAGCAGATGTTGGCGCACTGTACGCTCTTAACGATGTGCGCGATGCATACAATGAATATGAAAAACTAATGGCACAACAACAGAAAAGACCGATAGACCCAAAATTTACACGCGAATATGAAATTGTGCATGAATTGCCGGAAACACGATTTGACGGCATAATAGCAATACACACTTTCATTGACATTTCACCAATAAAACTAAAATATTTAGCAGATTACATCACCGATTTTACGAAGCCAAAAGGCTATCTTGCACTAACAACAAGAACCACACAACCAAATCCGTTTCCAAAATGGAGGGATATCCCTGACTGGAAAACACAATACACCGGAAAAGAAGAAAAAAGAAGAACAGAAAGCTACGACCTTGCAAGGGTAATAGAACGTCTTCTAAGAAAGCCGAGAAAGTAAAACGGGGCCGAAGGGATTTGAACCCTTGATCTTCTGCTATCTTCCTTGAATAGAAGGTTCGACAGCTTTCGCCACAGTCGCTCTATCCAAGCTGAGCTACGGCCCCATAGCAATCGTTCTCTTTTCACTCTTTTTTAAAGCTTTCCACTGGACAACCACGCGTAGCGCTTTTAAATGCCGGAAACTTTACGGTTTAGATGATTTCAAAAGAATTGGCAGAATTAGCCGGTATCTTCGCAGCAGATGGTTCTATGCAGGAAAACTACCTTTGCATCTGGGGCAACATCACAGAAGAGAAACCATATTACGATACGGTTTTAACTGAATTATTCAAGAAAGAATTCAAAATAACACCAAGATGCCATGAAAAAAGAAGCAACTCCGTCTATGGTTTCTACATATGTAATAAGAAGGTACTTCAGGCATTCCATGATTTGGGTTTTAATTCTGGCAATAAGACATATACAGTAAAAATTCCCGAAAAAGTGATGAACAGCTCAGATTCTGAAATCTGGGCAAGTTTTATCAGAGGATTTTTCGATGGTGATGGCTGTCTTAATTTCAGCAAAAGAAAAGGCGCTTATTCTCAGTTCAAAAAAGAACATCATACTTATCCACGAATATTCCTAACATCAAGATCATTTGAATTAGCACGTCAAATCCGCGAATTGCTTACAAAACTAGAAATTCGAGCAACTTTTAACATCCACAAACCAAGCTATGCATGGGAAAAACCTGCAGCAGTCATTACTATACGTGGCGCAGAAATGCTTGAAAAATGGATGCAACTCATAGGAATAAACAACAAGGCAAGTTTAACAAAATACCTTTTGTGGAAGAAAACGGGATTTTGTCCTGCAAATACCACACTAAAAGAAAGATTAAACCTGCTGGTCTAGAACGTCTTCTGCTTTTTCAGCATACCAGCAATACCAGGAGCAAGCAAAGGCTTGCCGTTAATTAGAAGATATTTGTAAGGCAAATGCACTTCCTCACCTTTAGCAACAGGAACACAGACCCCCTGCCGGAATTTAAGCTCTGAAAGAAGTTTGCCGTCAACAATCATTTTTGTGACAATAACGGCGGTGTCTGTAGACATCTGGGCTTTGCCAAGATTAAAAGAAGGATACGGCAAGAATTTCGTCAGCTCCGTCTTAGTGCGCTCTTTTGGAGGGTCATCACCAAGAATGCCGCCAAAAATGAAATAGTTGAATTTTTCGGCAATTTCAGGCGTAAGTGTTTCTTTTGCCTCAGGATCAAGAATGCAGGCATTATCAAAACGAAGCTGTCTGACACTATTGGGCTCAACCCTGCCGAACCTTTTCAGCACAACACTTTTGATATTAGTGAATAAAAGATTCTTTTTGCCAACAAAAGAAGAAACGTGGGCGTACTCAAGCAAACACCACTTGAAAAGCTTCGGCTCAAGATGCTCAATGACGAACATACTCACGTCTTCTTGAACTGGGCAACCGTATCAATCAGGTCAACGTGGCCCATAAGCATTGCACGGCAGCAATATCTTTCAAGACCGAGTTCGTCAAGAATGTCCTTCTTGTTCTCGCCTTTCTTTGAACGAGCGTCAAACTCTTCCCACAAATGCGCAACCGGCTTTCCACAGCTCCAGCAACGAATTGGAATTATCATATTCGAAGAGGGGTAATGAACTTATTTATAAAGGTAATGGAAATTTTATCTCGATACCTTAAAAACCGGCCTTTCATAATTTGCAAGCATTCTGAGAAACTGCTGATGTTTTTCAGGACTTAACGTGAGAAGATTTTGTTTAAGAAGTTCGCGATGATTCTTCCTCTTGGAAATTATTACAGCCTGACTACAAGGATAGTTAATGCTATCAATCTCTAATTTCCTTAAGCCGATCTGATAAATTCGTCTTTCCTCATCATTTACGGCAGCTATATGAACACGAAAATGTTTAGTTTGTGTTTCTATACACCCTTCTCCAGCTATAATGCCGCGCATGAAACCCTGTATTTCCTGCTTAGAAAAATGACAAAGATTTTCTGTAACGCCCTTTACAAGATTTTTGACAATTTGGCTAAAAAGATTGGAACGTCTTTCTATCGTCATTGTACCATAATCGTTTTCTGCCCGCCATTTATTCGGTGTTCTTTTTACGTAGCAAACTCTTTTAGGATAGGCTTGCTTAATCGATAAGCGGGTTTGTTTTGTCCAGTATTCAACAAGTTTGGTTTCGATTTCTTGCTTATATAAAAGATCGCTTGGCTCTTTGATATTTAATTTTATATACCACTTCCATCGAAATGAAGAAAAATTTAATTCGGATTGAAACCATCTTATTACTTTATTAATAATTAGCACCTCGTGGTTGGAGAAGTTGATCTTTCCATCGAGTTTTTTCCCCATTTCAGCTTGCAAAAGACCGAGAACCTCAAACAGTTCTACATCTCTTTTAATCACTTTGGGCATACATAACGTGAAAGAACGCTGTCCGACTATTTGCCTCGTTTGATTGCTGGAAGGAACATAATAACGTAATTTAAAAAAAGAGCGCATTTCTTTGATAGTTAATGCATATCTGTTGCCATTGTTTTTATTGCACCATACATGGCCGTGAATAAATTTTCTTAATGAAAACATTACAGGCTCCATGAAAGAAATGAAAACAAAACCTATTTAAAAGTTCTGCGCGCACCTGTCCAGTGTCCAGTGACAAAAGTAAACATCATCTATAACTTTTCTGTCTTTTAGCACGCGCCTTGCCCTGACAATTTGGCTTGTGCGTCTCCTTCCTGCGAACGTCAGCAACAGTGAAAACACGATCATACTCAAGATATTTAGTATGCAATTTCTTGTCAAAAACAGCGAGAACCTTGGCAAGAGCAAGACGAATAGCCTCTGCCTGACCATTCACGCCACCGCCATTCACCCTAACATTAATATTAACTTTCTTCGCAGCATCACCAGCAAGCAACAAAGCCTCCTCAATCTTGGCACGGAACATATTCTGAGGCAAAGTAGAAAACAAACGGCTATTAATGCGAACAATACCTGCACCAGCAGTCAAAGTAGCACGAGCAACAGCCGTCTTCCTTGTTCCAACCTCGTGAATCACTTTCATACGCGCCCTCCCAATGAAGTACAAAGCTTGCCAATCGTCTGATACTTCAACCTCGGCAAATCACTTGCCTCCTTAGAAACCTTGACAAGCTTTTTGTCCTTGAACTTATCAGGAACACCAATGTAACACATAACCCGCTCAAACGCAGCACGACCACGACCAGTCTTATGCTGAACCATGCCACGAACAATCCTGCGAACAAAACGATCAGGCATCCTGCTACGGAAAGGACCCTTCTCAGGACGACCAATATCAAAAATCAGCTTGTAATACCTAGCACGAACAACAGGAAAACTACCGCTAATAACTGCATTCTCGCAATTAAAAATGTTTACAGTGCTACCGAGCAAAGCCTGCTTGGCAACATAACTAGCCATACGACCAACAACCGCACCCGTCGCATCAATATTAATTTCTGCCATTTTTATCCCAACAGCTTAAGGTCTTTTGCCTTAGGTTTTTGCTTCAACAATTGCTCAATAGTAAGAGCCTTGCCCTTTGCCTGCTCGATACGCTCACGCGCACCATCGCTAAACGACAAAGCAGCAACAACAACACTGTGAGCGAGAATACCAGAGCCAAGAACCTTTCCAGGAACAACAACAGTCTCGTTCGGCTTGGTGTAACGAGAGATACAACTAATATTGACAACTCTCCTCTGCCTAGTCGGCTTCTCCAAATCTTCAGCAACACGATCCCAAAGAGGAGCCTTCGAAGTAGTACTTTCTTTCCTCAAGCTCAGGATGAGCTGCTTCAATATTGGATTTGTCGGACCTGTTCGTTTCATTTTGACTCTGATTTTTATATGCGGGGCAACGCCGAACTCGGTTCGGCGGGTCCCGCAACGCTTCGCTTATGCGGGGGAAGGGATTTGAACCCTCGAATCCACTAAGGAACTGGCACCTCAAGACAGCGCATTTGACCAGGCTCTGCCACCC
>CAYUHB010000038.1:0-6908 GCA_964444355.1 uncultured Methanosarcinales archaeon | reverse complement strand
TGGCGAGCAATGAAACAACAAGCGTAGTATACGTAGGAGGAGGGTACCAAGCACCACAAATAACCGCGTGGACACCACCATTCTTCACAAAACTAGCATCAATAACAAAACCATTCAGAATCTTCGGAAGAGGAATAACGGGAATGGACCCAACACAAACAGGAACAGGAGAAATCACAAACCAACGAGTCTTTGACCTAAGAATGTATACGAAAAACTCAATACTGTGCGAAGCAACACTAGATCAAAACGTTAGCCAAATATGGTTATACACCTGCAACCAATCTGGTGTTGGAGGAGACATAGACTGCGACTACGGAAATGTGACGAACTCGTCAACCTGCAACTCAACAAACGACAACGACGGAGCATTCCTGATATTCAACTACGGAGCAGAAGGAGCACTCAACGCAACACTGAACGACCTAACACTTGACGGAGTAACAAACAGCAGCATCTCCATATTCGACCAGCTATTCAACTGCACAGACAAACCAGGATGCGCTCCAGACTGCAACGTGTGCCCAAGTAACAATAACTGCGAAAAGTCTATGCCGGGCGGTACAGGCAATCAGGAAATAACAGAATGCACATGGTTTACGACTTCTTCAATGTGCCTATGCGAATGCTTCACCATAGAAACAGACAATGAAGATGTCCTGCACCAGCTGAGAAACGGTTCCACAATAACCTTTGAAATAACAAAAACAATGTGGGACAACGGCTACAACAGCTCATCAGAGTGTATCTCGCCATAAGCAAACATTTTTATTCTTTCTTTTTTTTTAATATTCTATGAAACAAATCTTATTACTGCTACTATGCCTTATTCTATTAATTCCATCAATAACAGCAATAAGCCTCTCACTTGCAAGAGAAAGCCAGATAATATTCGCGCCAGGAAAAAACGTAACCATTCCGTACAGCACAGGAAACCCATCATCACAAACAATCACGGTTCTAGTAAAAACAAGCGTCAATGAAGAATTGGCAGATTATGTAACAGTACCAGCAGAAAAAATACAAATAAAACCATTCGGCACGGCAAACTTTGAGGTAAGCATCAACTTTCCAGACAAACTGCCATACGGGCTTTACAAATTGTCAGTCAGCGCCAGGCAAAAAAACGAAGAAGGAGGAATGTCAGGAACAACAGGCGCTATGGACTCAATCACGATAATCAATCCGTATCCTGATGGACACCCATACGTTGAACTGATGGCTCAAACCTCACAAAAAGCAGACGGAGATGTCAACTACAGAGTACTCGTGAAAAACATAGGAAAAGAACCGCTAAAAAACGTGGAACAAATAAGCTCAATATACCTAAATGACAAATTCGTCAACAGCACAAAAAAAAGACTTGGAACCCTGAACTCGCTGTCTGAAACAGCATTCAACGAAAAAATAGGAATAGGAAACCTCTCAGGAGAGTACAAACTGCAAACAAGAACAATAGATGAGACAAGAGACGCGATAATAACAGTCGGAACGCCAAAACTAGAAGCCATAAAACTGCCGGCCAAAATAAAAGCAAACACAAACGACACCATAAACTTGACATTTAACATCAGCGACTGGGCAACACCAATCGAAAACGCGTCAGTGAAATTCTCAATAATGACGCTCGCATCAGCAGAACAGCATGCAACACTAAACCCTGGAGAAAACACGCTGACAATACAAACAACAACAAAACAAGGAAAAAGCGGAACATATCCCGGAACGGTAAGAATAAACGGCAAAAACGTGAGAATATCAGGCAGTTTCAACATAGAAGTTGAAGGCTCAGCAGTCACAGGAAAATCAACCTTTAGAAAGCTCTTAGGAGGAACAGAAGAAGCGCCAGAAGAGCAATACGCAACACCAGAGGCAGCTGCAGAGAAGTCCAGAAGCGAAATCTTTTTAATACTCATCCTAATCGCAAGCTTTGTAATATTCGCATTCGCACTAGGAAACTATTTCGCGAAAAAACCGAGGGAGCCACAAAATGAAATCACACAACCAACACCACCCAAAACAAAGCCATAAAGCAATGATAATACTAATAATGCTATTCGTCATAATAGCAGGCTATACAGCATACCAGGGGTACAGATACTGGTTTGCACCAAGAACAATAATAGCAAACCATTTCCTTATAGTAGACGTAATAACAGACAGAAACATAACAATGGAAGAAGCACTAGGATACGAAACCCAGCCAAGCAAATTAACATACGTCATCATACAAACCGGCTCAATATACTTCTACAAACTATCACCAGGACTGAACATGACAAGAGAACTGGGCGTAGAAAACATCTGGAACGTTCCAGTCACAATGAAAGCAAGCGCAACAGGAGAACTGGCACCATTCCTCACAATAGAGCCCTCAGAGACAACTTTAGAGCCAAAAGGAAACATCACATTAAACCTTACAGTCAAAATACCGACAGAAAGCAAGGCACTCAGACAAGGACAATACAAGGGAACACTCGAAGTCAAGCTAATACCATAAGTGCGGGTCTTAAGGCGCTGTTAAAAAAAGAGCTGAATAAATAAACGTGGCAAAACACAACAAAACAGCATTCATACTGCTTTTATTTACAGTTTTTATTGCAACATTATACTTTCTTTCATTATACAACCAGCCCGACTACACAGGATACAACACGCAGCAGGGAACAGCCACGATAAGATTCAACGTGAAACCAACACCAACCCCAACGCCAACAGCAGGAGGAGGATCAGGAGGCAGATACTACAAAGACATACATCAACCCGTACAACAACCTGAAACACAACAAGCAGATCCAATACAACAGCAGGAAGCACAATACGATTATCCTGCAGCACGCCAAATCCAAGAAATATACCCTGAAATGCAGGAACCAACAGTACAAGCAGTGCAAATCAACTACACAAAAACCAAATTTCCCTGGTGGCAGACAATACTCGCAATAATCATACTACTGGCGACATCTTACCTGCTAATGAGAACGCCGGAAAAGAAATCAGAAAAATCTATCCAGTAACGGTGAAACTATGGTAAAAGAAGACATACTTCCATACCCCTGCAAATGCGGCGGAACCTTGAAAAAAAGCCAAACCTCGGTCGAATTCTTCGGCATCGACTTCGGAATCAGGCCGTGCGAAGCCTGCACCAAATGCGGTTCAGAATATTTAGACGACGATACCATAGACGCTATTGAAAAAGAGCTGAAGAAACGCAAAATATTCGGCTTGGAAAAAGAGATTTGCGTCACAAAATCAGGAAATTCACTGGTAATCAGAATACCTCCGGAAATAGCAAAATTTGCAGGCTTAAACTACCAAAAAAACATCAGAATCTACCCAATCGAGAAGAAAAGACTGGAAATAGAAGTTTTATCGTAGTCTTCTCAAAAAACGAAATCTTTTTAATAGCACTTGCGTCACAATAGCAATACGCGAAAAGACGTGATGAAGAAACACAAACACGTGACTAAAAGTAGAGTCACGACTAAACGGCAGGCTATAATCGCAGTATTGATAGCCATAGCAATAGCCGGCGCGCTCTATCTCTCTTCTCCACAACAACAAAACCTCACAGGAATGCACGACACCCAATACGGCTACGGAATAATCAATTTCACAGGAGCATTCGAGTTCATAATCCTCATAGACGGCAATGAAACATACAATATGACAAATGCTGGAGAGACGTACAACGTCACAGCAATAGTAAAAATAAACGGCGCACCAGCGCCAGGCGTTGAAATCATAGGAGAAGAATGCAACGGAATAGCTCCGTTTGCACTCATTCAGTCAGTACAATCAAACTTCACAAACTGCGCGTACTCAACAGTCAGAACAGGACCAGGAGGAAACATCTCATACACAAACGTTCCAACAGGAGGAGAACCAACATACGGAACGCCGTTCAATTATACAATCAACTTTTACGCAATTGAAGGAGGAGTAATACTGGGATCAAAAACTTTCACAGTAATCAACAGGGCGCCACCACCAGCATTCCCAAGAGGAAACATCACAGTAAACAAAGCAAACGTAGAAGGCACCAACGAAAGAATACTCACAGTATTCGACAGAGTTTCAAGGTCCAGAATAGGAAACAGCGTTGCAGGACAAAACTACAACATGCAAGTTTACAGCAACGGCACAACAACAGGAACAAACATAAACCTGTCATCAGGCAAGCCAACAGGCTTCAACCTCACAGTAATAAACAGCACAAGCCTTGCAGGAATACAAAACGCGACAGTCGACATACAGGAAGAATCAGGACTGCTCCACTGGGCTTTGATACAGTACACTGCAACAGGAGCAACCACAAACGTCTCGAATTATGTTTTGGGCACAGCACACACAGACAATAACGGCAACGTGCTGTTCACAATAATCCCAACATCAGGCTTTCCAGACGTAGTAGTAGAACAATCAATCGGCAATTACTCAGTAATCATCGAAGTCACACTGCCAAACGGAACATCAATCTTCACAAAGCAATTCAACGTGGACAGGGATTTACCACCGCCATCGCCAACTGTTATAGTCTACAACACAGGCGAGGTAGAAGGATTCAATGAAAAAGTGCTGGTATTATACGACCGTGTCACAAAATACATCCAATAAAGGAGGCGAGAAAAAAATGGTGAACAAACAGGCAGCATACAACAAAGTATTGTTTGCTGCATGCCTGTCATTCGCCATAGCGATAGCTCTATCCTCCAGCGCATCTGCAGCTTACATCAACGCGTCAATAATACGAGTGGACAACAACGCCACACAAAACGTTTACTATTACGCCGCAGGAAACGGGTACAAAGACAACGTAGGAATCACGCCAGACACAAAACTCAGAGTATGCGCAGACTTTGCAGCAAACCTGTCAGGAAAAGGAGCAGCAGCATTCTACGTCATGGCGCCAAACAACAGCACGATATTAATTTATGACATACTCGGAGGAGACACCATAGCAAGATACGTCTTATTCGGAGCACCATTCGCATTCGCAGGAAAATTCTGCGCTGACGCAAACTTCGAATTCTACGCAGGAAGAGCGCCATACCCTGCAAAAGTATTCGTCGCAGTAGACGTCAACGGAAACGACGGAGAAAGCATTGATGCAGGCGACGCAGTCATCGCAGTACCATCCACAAACGGCTACCTGCCATTCGGATATTCAAGAAACAACGTGCAGGCAACCTACAATCCGGCAACAGGAAACGTCACAATAGACGCAACAGCAACAAACCCTGCAGTCAGCCAGACAGCAAGCACAAAACTATTAGTGGGCTCGTGCACAGACGACCAGGGAGCAAACTGCAGCGGAGCAGTAAGAACAAGCGTTGACGCAGCAGGAGTAAGCGTGTTTACCGGACTAACAAACCCGCCAGACAGCGTCAATTACACAAGATACTCAGTAATAAACGGGTTCGGAGTGCCATACTGCATAGGACCTGACGCAGACGTAGTCTACGTCTCAGTAGTTCCCAGCATAGGACCTGCAGGCACGATAGCAAACCTATCCGCATTTGTAACAAACTCAAACACCGTAGACATAACAACCAATTTCACAGTAGAACTATTCATCGGAGCAACAAGCTTATGCAATCTAACTTTGACAGCTCCGCTGCTGGCAGGAACCTCAAACTTCACATCAAACTGCCTCTGGAACACAACAGGACTACCATCAGGAAGCACAACGATAATAGGCACTCCCAGAGACGTTCTGGCAGGAATAGCAGACTGCAACGACGGAAACGACAACGGCACAGGAACATTCACAACAGAACTCGTCTGGATACCAAGAGTCTGGATAGACGGAGTAGAAACAAACATCTTCCCAGACGCAGGAGAACCGTATAATTTAACGGTTTTGATAAACAACAGCGACGGACTAACACCCCCAGTAGCGCTAAAACTGGTAGAAGAAAACGGAATGAACATCTTCTCCCCAACACAACTCTACACATTAAACACAGGCAAAAGCGGAGTCATAGCAGACTCAATGTCCAGAGTCACAACAGACAACACAGGATACATAACATTCGCAGTAGTTCCCACAGGAACAAAACTCTACGAGCCAGAATTCGCGTACCTGAACACGTCATCATACATCGGCAACCATTCAATCTACTTTGAAATATTCGACATAGCAACAGGCGCAGAACTCCAGCTGTACTTCAACAGCTCAAAACAGGACAACTTCAGCTTTGTACTCGTAAACATGAGCCCGAGAACACCAAACGCAACAGAAGAAAACAGCAAAGTCGTCATAAACCAAAACATGCTCGTCAAAGAAGCACTTGACCTCACATACAGGTCGCTGGCAACAGCAATCAGGTGGCTAAAACCGTGAAACAACAACACATAATTGTAGTCATCGCAATCGCATTAGCGATAGCTGCAATCTTTGTTCTCAGACCAGGGTTGACAGGAGCGTTCACGTTCAACGCAATAACCTCAGGCGAGCTCGTCTATCCTAACGGAACAACAGCCATGGTCTACTACGACAATTACTCAAAAACATACGTAGACCACTCAGTAGTAAACCCGAACGTTTACGCAGAACTGTGCTCAGGAGACCCACTAAACGATTTGCTGAACAACTATCTATCGCTGTACATTGTTGTAGGAGCCAACAACCTGAGCATAGGAGTCATACCAGTACAAATGGTCGCATCCAAAATAAACGCAGGATGCGCAATTGTAGACGCTGACTTGAGTTTATTCACATCATTCTACCCAGCAATCATCAGCTTCGGCGTTGCAACAAATTCGAACATGTCAGACGTAGGATTCTACAATCTGACAATCCTCACTGGATTTTTGAAAGGAAACTTCACAATAGACCCGGTAAATGAGACGCCGACAAACCTGACGATCAACGTAAGATACCCGCTCGACCAGAACAACAACAC
>CAYUHB010000037.1:0-6914 GCA_964444355.1 uncultured Methanosarcinales archaeon | reverse complement strand
TTATCTTTCAAATACTGCTCGCGAGACTTAATCTTCACACGCTCAATAATGGGATTATACAAACCGCCTGAAAGTTTTTCAACAACCTCTTTAGACAAGTTTCCTGAAAGAAACATCACCTTAGAAGAACTGGCAGGAATATTCTGACCAAGCAAGTCCCTGATGCCATTTCCGGTTGTATTGCCAACATTATCAGTCACGCCAGGTTGAGGACCAATCTCAACAGCCCAATCAAATTCGCCAGGCAAATAAGACTCGGTAAGAGCATCCTGAACAACAGGATTCCTCAAACCATCAGCAACGCTCTCCAACTGCTCAGAAGGAAGGTCAGCATCCAACGTGTACGCATCAACAAGTTCAACTTTCCTAACATCAAAGCCGGCTTCACGAAGACTCTTAGCCCTAACCTCAGCACGAGAATCCTCAACCTTTGAAACAACTTCAATGCGAGACATTTATGACAGAACCTCTCTGACAAGCTTTTCTGCAGCTGCTGCCATGTCCTCCTGCTCGTAAATTCCTCTTCCAACAATTGGGTGGAAACGAGGACCAGCAATCTCTTTCACTTTGCTGATAGGCAAATCACTCTGCGCAATAAATCCAGGCGAAGCGAAAATAGGTGCAATGCCCTCAAGTAGCAACTGGGCGCGATAGAATGCAATTCTGTCAACCTTGTTGCCAGGCGCAATAAAGTAACGAACACCCTGCTGAGCACCCCTTACATACATGTCAACCAGACTGCCATCATCAATATAGCCGCCTTCACTCCTCTTATAACGCGGATGAGTCATCTCACCGCCAATAATTGGAATAATACCTCTTGCCTGCAATGCACTCGTCCAGCGCTCCTGAGTCTTAGGACCAGCCTGCGGGAACAGGATTGCAGCATTAACACCTGCCTCTTTCATGATGTCAGCATAATCATCTCCGGTATCAGGAATATCAGTGCCGCCTTTTTGGTGATCGTAGACAATTGCCTTGTCAGAGTGTTCTCGAATCACTTCTGTAACTTTCGGCAAACCGTGACGCAAAGCAAGACTGAAACCAACCTTGTAAGCACCAATTCCGGGCATCCTTCCAGTAGCTTTGACAAGTGTTTCAAGCTTATCCAAAGAACCAAAATCAAGCGCAGGCCAAATGCTCCTGTGATCAGAAATCAAAACAGGTGCTTCTGGATTGTAATCAACACCAAACCTCTTGACGTAATCCCTCATCGAGTCACGGACACTCTGCTGATAATTCTCATTAGCAATCAAATCCTCAACAGAAGCAATAGACTCAACACGAATTCCCTGTTTCTCCCTGAACTGCTTGATAGCATTCTCGCCATAAAGGTCAAGCTCTTTCCTGTCAAGACCAATAGCAATACCAACGATCTTCGCATCAGGACATTGAGCCTTGACAAGGTCAATCATCTCCTGCTTTGTATCGCCAGTAGTGAAAACATCATCAATAATCAAAATCTTGTCACCAGGCTTAAACTGATGACCAATAATAACACCCGCTTCACCGTGGCTCTTTGCCTCCTTGCGGTTAAAGCTGATTCCAACATTATCATAACCCAGTTCAGCAAGCGCATCACCAGTCGATGTTGCCAAGCCAATACCCTTGTAAGCAGGACCAAGCAAGACATTAAACTCGCCAGGCTTGAAATGCTCGGCAATACAGCCAGCATAACACCTGCCAACATTCTTCATAGTTGTAATATCAGAAATATCACCAAGATTAAAGAAATAAGGCGAACGACGACCACTCTTCAGCACAAAAGAACCAAAACGAAGCATCTTAGCCTTTTCAGCCAAACTCAAAAATTCCTGTTTATAATTTATCATACCAAAACACCTCCCTACTTTTGCACTGGAAGACTTATATCCATTTATAAAAAAATCTGTGGCAGAATATGGGTGTTGAAATATAGAAATTAGCAAGACGATTTTAGTAAACGCGCGGTCTTTTATCGATATTTACAACTATAATCCTGTTTTTATCAAAATTGACGCTGTAAAGAACCCGGTAATCACCAACACGAATCCTAAAAACTTTTTCACCCTCAAACCATTGGTTTTCCACGCGCTTGACCCCCTGCGGAAACGGATTCTGCTGAAGGTCCTGTATTGCTTCAATCAACCTGCCAGCGATTTGCTTCTCAACCTTATCAAGAAATTTGTCCGCCTTCCTTGAGAATTCCACCGCGAGCATCAGCTAAAACGTTTTTTCACGTTCTCAAGAGAAATAGTCTTGCCTTGGCTCTCTTCTTCAAGAGCCTCTGCAAGAATCCTGCGCTCTTCCCCGCTCATATGAGTATCATCAAAATCCTCACGGAGGCGATGAAGCTCATTATCCATTTCAATGACCTTTGTCTTAACGACTTCCAATTCCTCAAGAATCCTTTGTTCCACTGCGATAGCCATAGCATAGTTAAACCGAAAAGGTTATTTAAATACTTTGCTGAAGATTATGCCGTAACTTCAATCACGCGCTTCTTCAAAAGCTTGTGCGTTTCCATCTCCAAAACGGCGTTGTAGAATTCAACAAACTTTTTCATTTCAGGACTTGCCAAATTCAAGCGGTACATCTTTGCCTTGCCAACCTTGCGCGTCTGCAAAACAATCTGCCTGCCAGCAAACTCCTTCCAAAACGATTTCAGGCTCGTATAACTAATCCTGGCATTACGCGCAATGTCTTTCATAGAATAATCATACTCCCTAAATGTGACAAGAAAATCCAACACCCTATTGCGAGGATTATCGCCATAAATACTCAAAAAAGATTCCATAACAATATATTGGCCAATAAGATATATAAATATATACCTGGCAAAAAAAGAAAACTTTACGGCTTCAAATATTTCCTACGACAAGAAATGTATGAAAAAATTATGATGATCATTCAGTAACACACATCAATCACATCATATATCAAACTTATCTTCTTTCGTCCAAGGTCCGATGCCTTTGCATAAACCAAAAAGCTTTCTTTTCTTTTTTGCCATTTATGAATAAAATATCCTGCTTTTTTTTAAAATTTTCCACAACACTTAAAAATAAAAACAGATTATCATGCTTTATGCTTGAAAACCCAACGATATTGTTTGGATTAATAGGCGCTTTAGGCGGACTATTAAGAGCAGTAATAGGCGTAAGAAAAGCAGTATTACAAAAAAGAAAGTTCGTGCTGAAATACTTCTTAATAACAGTAATAGGAGCAGCAGTAATCGGAGCAATACTCGGAAGCATAATAGGAATAAACAAGGCAGTAGCGCTGTTCGCAGGATACACAGGAACAGACCTATTGGAAGGACTGGCAAAAAGCTTCAAGATAGCGCCAATAAGAATAGGATAACTTCTAAGTAACAAACAAAGTTTAAGAGGTATCAAGCATTTCTTCACTGCATGAAAAACGCAGCAATGCCAAAATGGGCTTGGGCAGTGATAGTAATCATCCTGCTTATACTCATCTATTGGTTCTTCCTGAAATAAGAAGAAAAAGAGGCCAATAATTGAGATTTAACTAGTTTTTTTTATCTTTTTTTATTTAATTCTTCCGAATAATCTTGAAACATCGGCATTCCACCAGTCTCATGACTGGTGGTTTGTTCTACGCAAACCACAATAGGGTGGAATGCCGAGTGTGCTCAAGAACCACCGCACATGTTATTCATGCCATCGGTCTTGAGCGAGCGAAGCGAGCGATGACCGGTGGTTCTTGACAAGTTTTCAAACAAATCCTTCATTTACCGAAAAGATTCCGAAGTAAGCAGTAAAACTTTCTGAAAATCATTCGATACAAATTTTAATAGAGAAGTTTGAAAAACCATCAATAGAGTCAAACTTCTCTAAGAGGACTTTGACTAAAATATAGGTTATTCAAAGTCCTCCATAAAAAAAATTAAATTAATACTTCGTATTCTCCGAAGAATCTTTTCAGGCTTTCAAATAATGGTTCTCTGAATGCCACTCTTACAGGCGCTAATTTTGCCATTGCGTGCTCGAATTCTTCTGGAGTGCACGGTCCTGCGTTTCCAAGCGAGCCGTCTGGGTTTATTGGAGCTTTTTCCATTGTTTTCTCTGCCGCGTCCATGTCGCGGACGATGAATGCCGTGTTGCCCAAGAGTGTTATTTCTCCGTATTTCTGTCCGTGTTTTACGCGAAGTCTTGCTCTTTCGAACTCGTGCGCTTTCTTTCTGTGCATGTAGTCAATTAAATACCTGATGAGTTCTCCGCTGTCTTTGCGCACTTTTTCAACGTCTGTTTTGCTGAGTTTTCCTGCGTCGTATTCGTCTTTTGCTTTGAAGGCGTCGTGCAGTGTTCTCAAAAACTTTGCAGGCATTTTGCCTGTCGCAATCAGTTTTTCTTCGAATAATTGAGATAGTTCTGCTTCTGGCGCTATTTCTACTCCTTCCATTTTGAGCACGTCTCGTAATATTGTTTGGAGTGTTTCGTACGCGCTTACCATGTTTTCGTCTTCTTTTAACTTCTCGATTTGCGTGAAGAGTCTTTGGAGTCTTTTCATGTACTTCTCTGAGTCAGTCAAAAGTTTGTCGATTTCTTTGCCTGTTATGTCTTTTTTGACTCCGTGTTCTATGTCTTTTCTTACCTGTATGACGTTTTCAAGTATTTTGACGTATTCTTCTTCGAGCAGTCCTTCTTTCTTGACGAAAATCTCTCGTAATACCGTGCAGGTTTCTTTTGGTGCTGGTGGAGGGATTCCGTACAGCATTAATGCAGCCTGTGTTGGCGTGTGTATTCCCCAGAAGAAGTCTTCTGTTCCGATGTCTCTGAGTTTGAATTTTACTCTGTCAAGTGTTTGTTCTCCTGAGCTCATGAAGATGTCTATTGCTTCTGCTGAGGGTTTTATCTTGCCCATTTTCAGGAGTTGTTTCCAGGGCATGAAGATTCCTCTGTCGTAGAATGGAACTCCGTCTCTTAAGAAAGTGAATATTACAGGGTTGCTTTCTCTTATTGAGTCCCAGAAGTCTGTTAAGATGTATATCTGGATGTTTATTTTGTTTCTGATGCCTGTTATTTCTCCTGCTTCTATTCCCATTCCTATAATGATGGCTCTTAATTTGTCCCGCAGTTCTGCTCTTGTCATCTTTTTGACGTCTGTGTCGTCGATGACTACAAACACGTCGATGTCTGAGTCTTTTGTTGATCTGCCTTGGACCATTGAGCCTGCTAAAACATATGCCACAATGTATTTCTCGAATTTTTTGAGGACCATTGTTTTGTGGATTTCTGCTATTCTTAGTGCGCCGAGCATTCCTGTGTCGTAGATTGGAGCGCTCATTCCGATTAACTGTAGTAAGTCGTATTTTCCGTCAAAGCAGTTCTGCCATAGTTCGGACAGCAGGAGTGTTTGCGGGAAGATGTTTTTGTCGATTTCTTTTGATGTTGCGTCCATTATTGTTGTGAGCTTGTCTCTTAGTTCTCCTTTGGTCATCTTTGTTGGTTCTGTGTCGTCTATGAGAACGAGTGTGTGGTACTTGTCTTTTTCTTCTTCGTATCTTTTTTGTTCTTCTGCGAAGATGTCTGGTGGCAGGCTTGGTGCTGGCGGTCTTGGGGGAGGCAATAGTGCTACTCCTACTATGTATTTGTCGAACTTTTCGACTATTTTTTTCTGGAAATTTGTGAGTTTTTCCTTTATCATCTTGAGTTTTTCTGCTACTTCTGGTGGCAGGTTTGCCGGCAGTTCGAGTTCTTGTTTTGGCTTCTCGTCCTTTTTCTCCTCATACTTTGCTGGTTCTGGTTTTGTTTCTGTTTTTTGTTCTGTTTTTTTTGGCATTTTAGTGTGCCTCCGCTATGATGCTGGTTAGTCCGTGCGAGAGTGTTTTGAATACGTCGAATGAGCTCGCGCCTGTTTTTAGTAAGTATTTGACGAAATCGAATGCTGTGTCGTGGAGTCCGTTGCGTGCTGGGTTTGGTGAAATGTTTGGCTCTAGTCCTCCGATGTTGTTGTCTCTGATCGTTTCCATCCAGGCTAGTGAGAATGCGTGTGCTTTTGCTTCTTCGTCCTGCCTGTTCAGGAGCGTTGGGCCCAGTACGTGTCCCAGTTCGTGTCCTATCGTCAGTAATAGTCTGTCCATTTGGTCTTGTACTGCGTATATTTCTGATGTTCCTTTGCCGTACCTGTTATAGCTGAATCCTACTACCCCATTTGCTGTCTGCATTTGATGGAATTGTTCTTCGTTGCAGATTGTTATTTTGATGTCTTCTTCAGGGAATTCTTGTCCGGTGATTTTTTCGAATGTTTGCTCTATTATTTCTTTGACGTCTCCTAGTTCTGAAATCATTGGGGTTTGCGGTCTGTCTTCTGCAAGGAATGTTTCCGAGAAGTTTGGCGTTTCCGGCATTGAGTATTCTGCTTTGCCTCCGTAGGAGCTTCCGCCGTAGGAGTTGGAGCAGGAGCCTGCCGAGTATCCGCTGGAATAGCCTCCTCCACCTGCTGAGATATAGCTTGCTGTTCCTGAATATCCGCCGCAACTGTACATTGTTATGCTCCGCGTTTCACTGCTTCTTCAAGCGGCTTTGCCTTTTTTGCTTCTGCTTCAAGGTCTATGCCCATGTCTTTTAGTGCTTTCAGGTGTGCTTGCATTAGTTGTTCTACTATCTGTAGTATTCTGAGCATTTCCTGCCTTTCTTTTGCCAGGGTTGTTAGTGCTCCTTTGTGGAATCCGATTTGTTCTTTTTGTTCTTCTGCCATTTTATGCTCCTGTGACACTGTCGTCACAATTAGGGTGTTTAAGGCTTTGCCGCATTTAATCCTTTGTGACAAAATTGTCATAATAAGGCTTATATATTAGCACGTCTTACAGTAAGAAAATCAGAATGTAAGGTGATTGATATGGAAGTTGAAACTGTTAAAATGTCGTCAAAAGGGCAGATTGTTATTCCTCAGGACATTAGAGAGGAGAT
>CAYUHB010000036.1:0-6921 GCA_964444355.1 uncultured Methanosarcinales archaeon | reverse complement strand
CCTTATCTTCAATTCCTTGATGAGGAGGCCGGCCATGATTGTTTTACCTGCTCCGGGATCATCAGCAAGAAGAAATCTTATTCTGGGTTTTTTTATAAGATAATCATATACTGCTTCTATTTGGTGAGGTAGCGCATCAATCTTAGAAACACCGACTGCAAATAAGGGGTCAAACTCATAAGACAGCCTAATCCTTTTAGCTTCTAATGCTAACCTAAACTGATGGGGATTGGCAGTAAGTTTAGGACCAGTTACTCCACCAATAATAGTTACTTTTTCTAATAAATCCTGTTCGCTATATACTGATTGATATGATTTCTGCGTCTTAAGACCTGTTCCAATTAACTGTATTCTTTTCCCAACTCTTTTAACTACATGAATTTTTATCTCTTCCGGCCACAATGGACCTTTAACAGTTATGCCTTCTCTTATTTCATTTATATTTTGAATTGCCATTTTTATAGCACCGAAATTCTCCCGTAATCCGTAAGCTTTAAACCATCTGTAGTTTCTTCCAGGATATCCATATTCTTTAATTCTTTGATGTGTTTGTAAAGCATGGCTCTGCTTACTGCAACATTCTCAGCAAAATCTGCCATGGATTTTACTTCGTGATTGGACAAGTAATCTATAATCTTGCCCTGAGCGGGAGTTATTGAATATGAAAGTTTGGGTAAATTCACAACTTGTTTGTTTTCTTCTTTCACATACATGATTCGTCTGATTCTGTCATTGCGGGCATAGGCGCCAAATAGAAGTCCTAGTGCTTTTGTTTTTCTTCCTGCAGTCACATCTATATAGATTTCGTCCTTATCAGAAAGCATATCTATTACTTTCACTGCTTCTTTTGCGATTTCAACAATATCATAAACCTCGGTTTTTACTGTCTTGATTTCAATAACGGCACCCAAAGATTGTTTAATAATGTCTAAAGATTTTTTTTGTTTTTCATCAGATTCTTTGTCTATGAGAAGGTAAAGCCGATCTGCGCTTATTTTTGTAGCGGCAGCAATGACTGGTTCAAAACCATACAGTGTAGCTATGAGTATTTTGGACATTTTCCTATTAGGTGAATGATGAGTCTTTATAAAATTTACTGTTTTATAACAATAATCTCACAATAGTGAGACAATTATTTCAAACATAGAACAAAATAAAGGATAAATTATTTAAAGAATTAACGAAATTATAGAATAGATGAATATGACATTTTCCAATGAACAAGTATATGATGCAATCAATACTGCAGGAAACGATTTTTTTAGTAAAATGACTGGCTCAGAATACTGGCGCATTAAAGAAAATGAAATCGTCTCTGAGCAATATGATATATCAGGCATCCAAATCCGCTGCAGAATAAAAGAATTTATGAAACCAGATAGAACTCCAGTCCTACCACAAGATCCTATTAACCCAGACTGGTTGCGCGCCGGAAGCTATTTTGGAGAAGTTGAAATTAAGATTCCTGGCGAAAATAAATTTTCCATTCATGCACCACATAATAAACCAGAAGATCAAGTTCATATACAGAAAGGCAGAGATAAGATCATTCTTCCTCCTTATGACCAGAACATAACTGATTACGGATTATTTGGGTCTGGATTGTTTCTTAAATTTTATTCAAGAGACGAAGCGATTAAAAGAATTCAAGAAATAAGAGAAAAATAAAACTAAATAATTTCACTTACGTCGTTCATACATCGGAAAGCACTTAAAACAATTTTTGAAGACAATTTTCAAGTCTTGATTCCACGCATCTTCCAGTCTTTCTCCGCACACACATTTTCCTGTGTACTTAGTCATACCACTCCCACCTTTCTCCCGCAATTGTAGCAGTGTCCTTCTTCGTCGTATTCGTCAAGCGGCATGAAGCATTGGTGGCATCTCATTATTGCCACCCTGCGCTGCACGGTCCGCATAGCACGTCGTCGCTTTGGTACAACTTGTCGCCGCAATGGCGGCATTTTCTGTTGGTTAGAGGTCCGAGAACCTCTTCAATTTCCTGTTTGTTTAACATTTTCCCACCCCCTCAGACTTCACATTCCTGGATTGCCATCATTGGCCTTCCGCAATGATGTTCTCCCGGCTCAAGCCTTTTTACCCATTCTCCGCACACAATGCATTCCAAATAGTACGCCATTTTTTTACCTCCCTCAATCGAGATATGCACCGCAGTTGGTGCAGTTTAACGGTGGTCTTGTAGGTCCGATGTATCCGCAATGAAAGCAGCGCACTGCGAATTTGGAGCGAAAGAGCGCTTTTGCTGATTCAAGTCCTTCCGTTTCCAATTTCTCAGCATATTCTTTTTCGAATTGCTTGATTTCTTTCTTGTCCATTTTTCACACCTCCAATATTGATGTTCCACAAACAGGACAGCAAAATCCGTAATGTTCCCAGATTTTCATTTCAAAAGTGGCTTCGCAATTGCGGTTCAGGCATCGCACGATTGAGTGTCCCATGTCAGCACTTCTCCAAAATCAGGTTCTTGATGTAACGCTCTAAATCAGCGCCACAACCAGTATAACTTGCTGCTTCCTGCAAGCGCTCAAATAAATCACAGGTCAAGAAAATCTCGATTTTGTGCAGGTTTTGCGGGCATTCCATATTTTCTGACCTTGTTTTCGTCATGGTTGACGGTTTTTTGTTCATGCTTGACTCTGATTTTTTATCGTCGATGTTTTTCGTCAGGCGTGATGGGCACACATTATCTTGGTGTCCCAAGCCACTTGGGAAGTGGCGTTTCAGGAATCGGGGGATGTGCTGACGCAGGAGAACGAAGCCACCGAAGTTGTTAGTGTAGCGTTTGCGCCACCAAGCACTTGTAAGAACGAAGTGCCACCTGTTTGGGTGGTCTTTGTTTAGGTGCGCGACCTTGCATTCAAGGTATTTACGGTGATGTTCAAGGTTGCTTCCTGTTTCTATTTCCAGCGCAATTTCCTCGCCATTCTCATTAGTAAATATGATATCTGGATTTATGCCGTCGGTGCGTCCAGTCTCGTCTGTCTTGACTTTGTTGGTGTAGCGTAAGATTTCCTCGTAAATTGCGTGCAGGAGATAGGTATGTTCTGAAGTGTGCCAACCTACCTTTTTGACAAGGAAAATACCGTAACGGCTGGAGTCTATTGGGACGTGTTTGCTTTCCCGATAATTGTTTTTTAGCAAATACTCGATTTCTTCTTGTGCGAGAACGCTTTTCTTGTAGAAACCTTTGCTCAAATCGAGATTAATGAGCATTTCCCGTTTCTGGACAGGCGTGTCAGCAGGAATGTTTGCTTGCAGAGCTATGAGCTCATCAGGATGGGTCGTAATCAGCTCGTGTTCTTCTGGACTGGCAATTATTTTGATTTCCTGATGGTCATTCTCCATCATCAACAATCCTTCACCCACGTTTGCGGTGAGCAAATGCTCCCGCTCAGCATAGCTCAAATGAAAGACATCCTCAACATCATCAATAATGGCTGGCTTTTGGCGTAAAAGAATAGTGTACGAGCTGTTTGCAAGGACTGCCCTTCCCGCTTTGCTGTTTAACAAGTCAGCAACATCCTGCGTTATCAGCAGGAGCCCGAGATTGAATTTTCTACAGGTCTTGACGACTTCAAAAACAAACCCTTCTTCGCCTGCGTTCTGAAGCATACTCCATGCCTCATCAATAACCAGGAGTTTGCGTTCTTTGTCCTGTTTCATCTTGCTGTAAACGTATTCCAGAATCAAAAACATCATGACGGGCTTGACCTGCTTAGGCATGTTGCCGATGTTGAACGTGACAAAATTGTTGTTCACGTCAATTTTTGTCTGCCGGTTCAGGAATGAGAAAACGCCGTCAACATACATTCGCAATCTGTTCAGCAAAGCAATGTAAGTTGTGCGTTCATAGACCGTCGCTTCCCGCGACATTTTTTCAAGCTCAGTGTAGAGATCTGAAAGTATGGGTGGCGCTTTGTCGTGATAGCTCGTTTCAGTAATGCCTCTTCGGTCGTAAGTTTTGCTGATTGCACGATCGAGAACGGCCTTCTGAATCTCGCTGAGCTCTCCAAACATGACACGGAACATGTCCATGAGCGCGAGACGCTTTTCTGCATAATTATGTCCCAGCAAGTCCAGAGGATTGATAATAGTCTCGCTGTCCCGCGAAATCGTGATGACACTTCCACCATACTTCTCTGTAAGCTTTGCATACTCGCTTTGCGGATCAATAACAATGACTTTCGTGCCATTCATCAAATAACGCGAAATAATCAATTTTGCAGTATAACTTTTCCCACTTCCTGAAGTAGCGAGAATTGCGCCATTAGCGTTTGCCAAGCTGAAAATATCCTTGATGATGGGCAATTTATTCCTGTTGAGTCCGAGAAAAACACCACCTTTTTCCAGAATAAGAAAAGGTGAAGTAAATGGGAAAAAAGCAGAAAGCGCATGCGTAGTTATGTTTCGACGGATGCCGAGCTCATTTGTTCCAAAAGGCAGAACGCTTTTCAGTCCTTGCGCCATTCTGTATTTTGGCACTTGAGGGATAATCAGAATGCTGTTCAATTGCGACTGAACGGTTCTCGTTAATAAATCAAGCTCTTTCAAATCCTTAGCTTTTACGTTAATATACAAGCTGACGTTGAACAGTTTTTCCTCGCCTTTCTGAATGCTGTCCAGGACTCCCCGTGTGTCCTTGTACTGGATTTCCAGGCTGGGCTGGAAGCTGTGCTTCATTTCAGCAGCGTACAAGTCAGCGCGCTGTTTCTGTAATCCCTTGTTGAGCATCATCATCGTGGTTTCTATCGGGAAAGGTTCGACGTGAATGCTCAAATCAAAATTTCCTGCAGCAGTGATGATTTTGTCCAAGAAACCTTCTTCAACATTGCGAGGATAACCCACTGCGGCAATAATCCTGTTATAATGCTCATTGACCTTGATGTAATTCGGGTTGTTGACGATTTCTTCAGGGCCGACGATATTATAGAGCGTTTTTGCTTTCTTGAGAAGTTCAGTGCGTCCTCGTGGGTTGTTGAAAAACTTGATGAGGACTTTGATGAGCCATCTTCCGCCCAAGCGTACGCTTTTCAAGTTCATACTTTTGAGCAGTTCGTTGATGATGTTCAGCTGGGCGTCCAAGCCCATCGCGTTCTCTTGAACAGCGATTAAAAAGCGCCTGTTGACAGCAAGACGCTCTTTCATTACAGCGTCGAGATAATTCTCGTGTGCCTTGAACAGTTCCCTATATGTTTTATTGTGCGTTTTGACGACTTTGGATTCCAATTCCCTCAAATAACGGCCAAGGTTTAAGTCGTCAGTGTACATCAAAAATTGCACGGGAAAATCAAGAGCGTTCAAAAATTTCTGAAAACTGTGAATGATGCTGTCGCGCTCGTCCTTGGTCTTTATCTTGAAGTTCAAAGGCTCAACCATCAAGACTGCAACACGCTTTTCACCCTGCTTTGTTTGCACAAAATAACAGGCCTGCTCGATGGATTTCAGCTTGAGATACTGTTTCATTGCGCTATCAAACATTGTTGCCTTGCGGAACCTGAACCACGCATAGAAATCGCTAATTTTGCGCCACAAATCCAAATACATAAACATCAAGCCAACCCCTGCAGGAATAAGCGCCAAGCTAACACGGACGGGTATGGAGAAAGGAAGCTTTGCGTAAATGAGAAATGCAGTCAAACCGAACACTGAAGCGTATAAAAGCTGCTCCAAGTTGAGATTGAAGACTATACGTTCCTTGTACTGCAAACTTTGCGGTATTTCGTAAGTCATTTCGGCCTCTCATGATAGTCCCTGCGCATACGACCCCAGTATTCGCGGTCTTGTTCAGGCGCTGGTTTTTGCATCGCGCTTGCCATCAGAAAGTGTCCTTTCAGGAACATCACGCCACGCGCAACGTCTGAGCGCATCACGCCCATTACCGCCCTGAACACTGCAAGAATGGCAAGCAAAATCATCAGCACGTTAACCAAAGCGAAAGCGCCAATTGTCAGAACAATCTTTGCCATACTGAAACCGCCAACCTTGATGAGTTCAGCAGCTCCCAGAAAGATCAGGCTTGCAAAAAACGGCAGGAAAAGAACGAATACCAGCTTGCTGATGACGAACTTTCCAATGTCGCGCAACGGCGGGATAAAATAGAAGAACAACCCAAATGGAAAGAAAAGCACGCCAATGCTCGCCAACAAATAATTTATCGAAAAAGCGACCAGTGTCATGAAAAGTATCGCTACGTAAAAGGCACCGAAAGCGATTTCAAAGAAAACATTAACAGGATTATCAAGAGTGAACAGAAAGAAGTTTGGATCGATTATGCTGACAACTCCTGCAGTAATGCCCGAGGCAAGCTCGGCAACGAGCGTATAGGTGAGAAAACTGGCTTGGACGAAGAAAATCATTAGGAGCGTGTTTTGAAGCCATTCCTTGGCTCTCTCACGCTTTTCAGCATTATAACCAGAAATAATGAGATTGAAGCCTGCAAAGATGATGAACAAGCCATAAAAAGAGCTAATAATGTAAATAATCACAGCCCACAAGCTTCCAAAAACCTGAATGTGAGCCGGCTGAGTAAGCAATTGCTTAATGACTTCCAGGAAAGGTGTTATCGGAGCGTTGATTATTGAAAGTATGAATTCTCCCAACGCTTCCAAAAGACACGCAGGCAGGTTAATCCAGCTACACTCCATTTTTCACCTCGATGGCTGTCGCTATACAAAAAGAAACAAAAAAACGTTTTATGCTGCGAACATTTGTACTGCAAAAGGAGCAGCCCAGATGACGATCAAGCCAACAACAACGTACGCTATCATGTGCTTGGCGTTCTCGCGCTTCATCATATCGCTGCCACTCACCATATACGAGATTCCAGCAAAAACAAGGAAAATCGCGGCAATCGCAGTGGCAACATACTTGACAAAGCTGTAGACCTTCCAGACCGGCTCT
>CAYUHB010000035.1:0-6923 GCA_964444355.1 uncultured Methanosarcinales archaeon | reverse complement strand
AACAATGGACGCAATAGCGCCCAAACACCAAAAAGGACTAGGAGAATACGTATGAACCTAAAAGAAGCACTCAAAGGAAAACTAACAGAAAAAGAAATGAAGCTATTACGGACAAGCTATGACGTAATAGGAGACATAGCAATCATAGAAATACCAAAAGAACTCAAAAAAGAAAAATTAATCGGACAAGCATTACTCTCATTTCTAAACAACGTCAAAACAGTAGCAGCAGCAGGAGAACACACAGGAAAATACAGAAGACAAAAACTACGCATAATAGCAGGAGAAAAAAGATTTGAAACAGCACACAAAGAAAGCGGAACAATAATGAAATTAGACACGGCCAAATGCTACTATTCCCCAAGACTTGGAAGCGAAAGACTAAGAATAGCAAAACAAATCAAAACAAGAGAAAAAATACTTGTAGTCGGATCAGGAGTAGCGCCATATCCCTTAGTTCTTGCAAGACACACACCAGCACAAATCACAGGCGTGGAAGTCAACCCAATAGCACACAAATACGCAGTAGAAAACGTCAAAATAAACAAGCTCGGACACAAAATAACCCTGTTCAAAGGAGATATTAGGAAAATAAAGCTTGGCAAGTTTGACAGAATAATCTCAGCAATCCCGCACGAAGGAACCAAACTCGCTCCTGCGCTAAAAAAATTCGCAAAAAAAGGAACAAAAATACACATCTACGATTTCGCAAACGAAGAAGACCTTGAAGAACCAGCAAGAAAACTAAAAAAGCTCGGCTTCAAAATAATAAAAACAGTCAAAACACAACAAGTAGGAATAAGAAGATACAGAGTATGCGTTGACGCGAAAGTTTAATTTCTGCCTTATTTCAATAAAGTTAATGCTTCATTAACTTTTTCCAGCCAAAGCATCAATTGTTGTTTTAACATTTGTAGATTAGATTTTAACCATTTCTCTTCTTTTTCAGGTAGTGCGCGCGTTTTTAATATTTCCTCAGAATTTTTAAGTGTGTCCCATAACATTTGGTTTCTGTTTAAATTCTCCCAAGTACTAATAATATCTGAGAATCCTTCAGGATGTCGTAATAGAATTAATAATTGTTGTCGTGTGGCTTCATCCATAGTTTCACCTCAAACGATGAAAAATAATTATAGTTTATAAGGATTTGTATTATCAACCAAACATCTTCAGGTAGTCTTCGCCTTCAAGCTTCACTTCAGCAGAAACCTTTACAACCGCTCCAGTAAAGTCCTTCTCCTCAACCTTAGTCCTGTTCTCCCTAATCGCAAAAT
The DNA here is from genome assembly GCA_964444355.1 of uncultured Methanosarcinales archaeon. Taxonomy (GTDB): domain Archaea; phylum Nanobdellota; class Nanobdellia; order Woesearchaeales; family ARS49; genus CABMGU01. Next base: position 5,649 of record CAYUHB010000035.1, on the reverse strand, counting down.
AACCAGCTTCAGTAGCAACAGCCTTAATTTCAGCACCACTAAAACCATCAAGAGCCTTAATCAACTTCTCTGTGTTCAGTTTGCCAAGAGACATATTCCTCGTATGAATCTTGAAAATCTCCTGCCTAGCCTCAACATTAGGCAAAGGAACATGAATCAGCCTGTCCAACCTTCCAGGACGAATGATTGCCGGGTCCAAAATATCCTTCCTGTTAGTGCAGCCAATAATCTTGACATTAGCCAAAGGCTCAAAACCATCAATCTCAGAAAGCAACTGCATAAAAGTACGCTGAACCTCCCTCTCGCCAGAAGTGCCAATATCCATCCTAACAGCAGCAATCGCATCCAGCTCATCAATAAAAATAATACTCGGAGCCTTTTCCCTTGCAAGCTGGAAAAGCTCCTTAACCAATTTCGCACCCTCACCAATAAACTTCTGAACAAGCTCGCTCCCAACAATCTCAATAAAAGTGCTCTTTGTGGAAGCTGCAACAGCCTTAGCTAACAAAGTCTTACCAGTACCAGGAGGACCATGCAGCAAAATACCCTTAGGAGGCTCAATACCAACCTTCCTGAAAAGCTCAGGCTTCAGCAAAGGAAGCTCAATAACCTCCTTAATGTCCCTCTCCTGCTCCTTCAAGCCGCCAACCTGCTCCCAGGAAACATTCGGCCTTTCAATAATAACAAACTTATCAGCATCAAACCTTCTCGACTGCTGAACCTTCTTCACAACAGTCAAATTCTTCTGCTCAGCAAGAACAGTATCACCAATACAAAACTTGCCACAACCCTCAGCCATATCAACCAAAAACTCATTACCATTAGGCAAACGAACCAAAACCTTATCATCAACAAAATCCCTCACTTCACAAGAAATCAAAGGAGTACGCTTAAACTTCTCCAACTCCTTCTCAAGATTCTCAACACTCTCACGAAGAAAACGGTTCTCCTCCTCAACACCACTCACATTAGTCTGGTAGCCGTAAGTTATTGTATCCTTGTCACCCATACCCGGAAACCCCTATACTACAGTATATAAATGTTATCCAGAATCACCTAGTGACCACAAAACTCTCCATCTCAGCCTTAAGCTTGGCAACACTAGGCTTTGCAAAATGCTTCCTCGCAGGCTCCAACAACTTAATGACAGACTCTGCAACAGCCTTCTTCAAATCAACAGGATGCAATTTCTTAGTAGAATACGCAGCCTCCAATTCAGGATAATTATCAAAAACAACAGTGCCGCCAAACTTGGCAGGACGCTCAACAACAAGCTCTGGCTTTTCCCTTGCAAAAATCAAATGCTTAGCCCAGTCCAAAATAGGATTAAACTCAATCTCTGCCTCAGGGCAGAAAGCATTGTTAATCTTCTCCCTAATCTCCTCAGGAGTATCATGCACATAAACAGCACTGCCAGGAACAGACTTAGACATCTTCATCTGAGACCAGAGTTCCTGCATACGCTCCTTAGGAACAGGCCAGATAGACGGCTTCTGCAAGCCCAAAATCAAATGCTGATGAACAGCCAAAGGCTTGTAAGGCTTACCTGACGGAGGATTAATCTTCAAACCAATCTCCCTTGCAATAATGTGCGCCTTCCTCTGGTCCATACCAGCGTGAGCCAAATTCAAGTCCTGAATGAAAATATCAGCAACCTGCATAGGAGTATACATCAGCCAAGCAAGAGGCATCTCACCAGCAGACTGCCTGCCCATAATAGTAGTAGCGCGCATAGCACGATTCAACGTAGTATGCTTGGCAATATCAATCACCATACGCCAATAATCATCATTATGATGATACAACTCATCACCAGAAACAAACTTCACCTTCTCAGGATCAGCACCAGAAGCAAGCATACTCGCAATCAATCCCTCCTTAAAATAAGCAGCACCCCTCCTAATAACATCCAAATTGCCGCCAAGCTTATTGTTAATCCAAGCATGATAAGTAGCAAGATAAACACTGCACTTCACACCAGCCTTCTGAAAATCAGACAATTTCAAACCGGTAATAATGCCAGTGCCAAGATGCACCCTGCCAGAAATCTCAAAACCAATATAATGCTTCAAAGGAACATCAGTCTCAAGCATAACCTTAAGCTCTTCAGGAGTAAGAACCTCATCAGTATTTCTGGCAATAAAATCAAATCTTTTTTGAACGTCCATACTTTTTTGATTATTGACAGCTTATTTAAAGTTTTGCACTGGACAAACAGCCGCAAGCTATAAAAGCGGACAACAAAAAAGCAAACAAATGCAACTCATACCAGTATCAGCACTAAGCAGCTGGACACACTGCCCAAGACAATTCTACAGATCATACGTGCTAGGCATAGATGAAATACCCAAAGACGTAATGATACTCGGACTAATAAAACACAGACTACACGAAAGCATAACAAAAGATGAAAAAACCATAAAAGAACTCAAAAAAACAGACAACGTACAAGAAAAACTGCACGCAACATACTTACAGATATTGCGAACAATAGTAACAGAACACTCAAACGCGCTAAGAACAGTAAAAGTGCCATTAACAACAGCATTCCAGAAAGCACTTCCAATAATAAAATTCGAAGCAGAAGACAAAGCAAGCATATTATTACCATTACTCGAAAAAGGGCTAACAGGCGAAGAACTATGGAACGCGATAACGCCAAAAGTAAAAACAGAATACTCACTGCAAAGCACCAAACTTGGACTAAAAGGAAGAATAGACAGACTTGAATGCCACGAAACAAAAATAATGCCAGTAGAACTCAAAAGCGGAAACCCGCCAAAAGAAGGAGTATGGGACGGGCACAGAATACAGGCAACAGCATACGCAATGATGCTCGAAGACAAATTCAACGTCCAAGTACCAGAAGCAGTAATACACTACGTAGACCACAATTCCAAAAGAACAATAGTATTGAACCCATTCATGAGAGAAGAAGTCATAGAAACAACAAACAAAGTCAAAAAATGCCTCGAAACCAAAGAACTCCCAGACGGGTGCGGGAAGTGCCAGGCATGCGAACAATGCGAAACACTCAAAACCACTTAAAAACTCAACAGAAAGGTTTAAATATCTCACAAATTTGAAACATGTTATCATTCAAGAAAGGTGATACACAATGATTGACGATCAAAAAAAGTTCTCAAAACAATTAATAGGAAAAACAGTAGTCAGCAAAAGCGGAAAAAGATTCGGAGAAGTAGGAGACATCGTCTTTGAAGTCAAATCAGGCGAGCTCATCCACGTAGCACTCAAAAACCCAACAGCATACACAGAAAAACTCGAACTCGAGAAAAGCAAAGAAGGAAACCTCCTAATACCATTCAGCGCAGTAATAGCAATGGGAGACTTCCTGGTAGTATCAGAAGAAGACATAGTATAATTCTCTTCAACAACAATCTTTTTATACACACCACAGATAGACCTACACGGGGATGGCAGAAGACTCATCAATCTGGACAGAGAAATACAGACCAAAAACGTTTGACAGCATAAAAGGACAAGAAGCAACAGTCCAAAAACTCAAAGCATTCGTCAAACAAAAAAACCTACCACACCTGATGTTCACAGGACCGGCAGGCGTAGGAAAAAGCACGATAGCGCTAGTCATAGCAAGAGCATTCTATGGAGAATCATACAGAGAAAATTTTTTAGAACTCAATGCGAGCGATGAAAGAGGAATCGACGTTGTAAGAAGCAAAGTAAAAGACTTCGCAAGAACAAAAGCAATAGGCAACGTGCCATTCAAAATCATCTTCTTAGACGAGTGCGACGCTTTAACAAAAGAAGCACAACAAGCACTAAGAAGAACAATGGAAAACCACACAACCACCTGCAGGTTCATACTAGCAGCAAACTACAGCAGCAAAATAATAGACCCAATACAAAGCAGGTGCGCAGTATTCCGCTTCAGACCACTAACAAAAGAACAACTACAACCCTACATCACAAACATAGCAGAAAAAGAAAAACTAACAATATCACAAGAAGCAAAAGACGCGTTAATAACAATAGCAGAAGGAGACTGCAGAAAAGCCACAAACATAATGCAAAGCGCGGCATCAGACACGATCACTCCAGAAACAATCTTTTCACTAGCATCAGTAGCAGAGCCAAAAGAAGTAAAAGAAGTACTAACAACAGCACTCAAAGGAGACTTCATAAAAGCAAGAGAAAAACTATTAGACATAATGCTAAGATACGGACTTTCCGGCTTAGATGCAATCAAACAAATACAAAGCGAAATCTGGAACCTGGAACTAGACGGCAGGAAAAAAGTAAGCCTAATAGACAAATGCGGAGAAACAGAATTCAGACTGGTAGAAGGCTCTGACGAATTTATCCAGCTAGAAGCATTATTAGCACAATTCGTATTAGCAGGATTTACTCTCCAGAACTCTTAACAAGCAAAGTATCCTGAACAGTCTGCTCGTAATCATAAACAACTTCTACACCAATAACCTGCTCATAATCAGAACGCGATGAAACAGCCTGAGTGCAGGAAATAGTCTTTGAGCCGCCATAAAGCGTTACAAAACCCTCGGCAACAGTATCACCACTCTCAAGACCAGTGCACGAAAGACCAGACAAGCCAGACTGAACAATCACATAAATCCTGTTCTCGCTCTGACGATTGGCTTTATCACAGAAAGTATTCCTCTGGAAAACATTACCAACACCAACATTCTTGACATCAAAAGTAAACCCGAGCTTGTCCTTAGCACGAGCACTCTCCTTAAAATCAGAAATCTGAACAGGAGAACCGCTGTTATAAACAGGCTTGTTCTCATTAATCTCACAAATACCGCCAGCACGAGGAGTCAACAAGTTATCACGAACACACAACTTGCCAACAGCCCGCGTTCGGTACAAATAGCAAACATCAGCCCTCAAAGTGTACTGGGCAGAAGCACCAGAAATCCTTCCAGCGTGATTCAAACCAACAAACTCAGTAAAAACAAGAGGACCAGACAAAACACCAGTCTCAGTCTTCCTAGTCTCAATAACATCATCAGGAGCAAGCAAAGTCAACAATGATTCAGACTTGCCAAACTCAACAGGATTAATGCCAGTAATCCTCACCCTCACATTATCCTTAGGAACAAGAGCCTCACCCTTATTCTCCAGCTTGACAATCACATTAAACGGGTCCTGACCACCATCAAAAACCTCAGCCCTATAATCCTGGAAACCAATAACAAGACCCTGAGCACCGCCAACAAAAGGAGAAGTCATACTAACAGCGCCTTTCGTTTCGCCCCCAGCACACGCAACTAGAAGGGCCAACACCAACAATGGAAGCAATCTCCTCATTTTTCAATTTCAAACATTTCAGGTTATTTAAACTTTACTAACGGACAACGTGAAGAATCTCAATAGGCATGGAAATGGTCTGACGGTAGCTATAAGCTAAAACAATATTCAGGGGTGTCAGATATGCGCTTTGTCCCTGAATGCCGGAAAGTTCACAAAAGAATGAACCGGCACCATTAGACAAACGAAGATGACCTTCAGAATCAAGCGGCTTACAACTATTAATAATATTAGTCCCTGACACATAAACAGCAGCAACATTCACAAAATCAACATCGTTAAAAGACAAACCCGCGCTATAAGGATTACAGTCAGCGAGGGCGCCTGTTCTAAAGA
>CAYUHB010000034.1:0-6984 GCA_964444355.1 uncultured Methanosarcinales archaeon | reverse complement strand
CCCTTCTGCAACCGGACCTACTTTCAACAACATCGGCGTTTCTGCAGCGTGAATACCGAACTTCGGCAGATTACCCATGCCGAGCTCATTCACCTGCTGCAAAATATTGTTAAGCTCGCCAGTATGAGCCATAATCATCAAAGCATCAGGGTTAGCCTGCTTAATCTTAGCAAGACCTGTCCTGTAATCAGCAGTTCCCTTATCAAAGGCTTCATCAATAACGACCTGTCCTCCAAGAGCCTTGAAATGGTTGACAAAATGAATGTCATTCTCCTTCTCAAAGGCAGCATCCATATGAATAACAGCGACGCGCTTAAAGCCCATGCTGACAACCTCGCCTGCCATTGTTTCCATAAGATACTCAATCTCAGGCGAAAATGAGAAGTGATAAGCACCCATGTTCGCAATCTTGTTGGAAGGCAAACCTATCGTAAGAGCAATAACCTTGCTTTCCTCGAACAGATTCTCGGTTGCAATAACAGCCTCGTTGCACATCGGACCAATAACAAAGTCGACATCATCAACTTCTATGAGCTTTTTCACAGCAGTAACAGCATCAGCAGCCTTGCACTTGTCGTCTTCCTTGATTATTATGAACTTCGCTTTCTCGCTTTCAGGCAGTTCCTGAAGAGCTGAATCCAAACCATGCTGCATCATCTCACCAAACTGTGCAGAAGTCGTAGTAAAAGGGCCAACAAAGCCTATCTTAACAGGACCTTTCTCTGCAGGAGCACAGCCTGCCAGTATCACCAAAATTGTGACCAAAAATACAATGTTTTTCATTTTTTCACCTCGATGACAGCATAATTTCGTTTGTTGTTATTATTGTTTGTTGTCACCTTACAGTTAATATAAACAAACGGAATATTTATATTTTTGTCATACTACACCAGTATGACAATGGAAGAAAACGCAGTACTCGGGAAGCTTGGGCTGTCAGGAACAGAGGTAAAAACCTACCTCGCACTACTCGAACTCGGCTCTGTATCAGCAGGAGAAATCATCAAAAAAACAGAACTCCACAGAGGAGCGGTATACGACGCCCTTGAACGACTAATGGAAAAAGGACTAGTAAGCTACGTCATCAAGGCAAACAGAAAATACTTCGAAACAGCAAGCACAAAACGCTTCTTAGACGTAATAGCGAGAAAACACGAAGAGCTCGAACAAGACAAACAAAAATTAATCCAAATAATTCCTGCACTTGAATCAAGAAGGAAATTAGGCAAAGCGCCACAGGAAGCCACACTATTCAAAGGAAACAAAGGACTACAATCCATATTCCAGGACATTCTCGACGACAAACAGGAAATACTCGTACTCGGAGCATATGCAACAGAAGCAACAGCACTCCAATACTTCATGAAATTCAACCTGCCAAGATTCCACAAACTAAGAATAAAACAAAAACAAGCCATGAAATACATCTTCCCGGAACAATCCATTTTAAGAGCAAAACAACTCAGCGAATATCCATACACGCCTGTCAAAATCCTGCATGCACCATTTGCGTCATTATCATCAATACAAATCTACGGCGACAAAACAGCAATAATACTGTGGTCATCAGACCCGATGGGAGTAATTATCAGAAGCAAAGAAATAGCACAATCATACAGAGATTACTTCAACGCGCTATGGAACATGGCAAAGCCGATAAAATAAAGCACTTTTTATCGAAAGATTAATAAAGTAAGACGCATCTTACTTGACTATGGAAATCGACGTAACAACAATGAGCTCAAAAGGACAAGTAGTCATACCCCTCGAAATGCGGGAAGACATCGAAGAAGGCGAAAAACTCATCATAATAAAAAATGACCATCAAATCATAATGAAAAAAGCCAGCGAAATGGAAAAAAACCTAAAAGAGGACCTGGAGTTTGCCAAACGCACAGAAGAAGCCTGGAAACAATATGAAAAGGGCAAATTCACTTCCAGCAATGTTCAAGACTTCTTAAAAGAATTAAAGAAATGGTAATCCAACAAGTTGAAAAAACTGACGAATTCGTAAAATGCTTTAAAAAGATAAACGACCAGAGATTAAAAGAAAAAGTGCAAAAACAAATCATCAAAATCATCCAGAATCCCGAAACAGGAAAACCAATGAGATACGCAAGAAAAGGAACAAGAGAAGTATACGTTCCCCCATTCAGACCGTCATACGCATACATAGAAGACAAGATTATCTTTCTAGATTTATACCACAAAGACGAACAATAATTAGTTCAGCAACCCGTCCAGCTCAGAATGCGCCCTTGACGGCGAAAGATTAATAAATAAGTTCAAACTTACCAGTAAGAATGGAAATAATAAGCGTATCATCACGAGGGCAGATAGTAATACCAGAAGAAGTACGAGACCACATGAAAATCAAGAAAGGCACAAAACTAATCTTGTTAGAGAAAGACGGCACAATAATACTCAAAAGAGAAGAAGAAATAGTAAAACATCTCGAAGAAGACGAGCGAAAAGAAACAATAGGATGGATGCTGCTTGCGGAACAATCCCTGAAAAAAGTCTGGGACAACCCGAAAGATGAAGAAGTCTGGAAAAGATACTTATGAAACAACGCGATATAATCCTTGTGCCATTCCCCTTCTCAGACCAAACTGGTCAGAAAGTAAGACCAGCACTTGTACTATCAAATGACAGATTCAACCAAACAAGCGAAGATGTCATAGTCTGTGCTATAACCACAACGCTCAAACCAACGAAATACACGCTAATAATAGAACAGGAAGACCTCGAAGACGGCACTCTGTACGAAAAAAGTGCAATCAAAGCAGAAACCCTGCTTAGAGTAAACAAAACATTCGCCCTAAAAACAATAGGAACAATAAAACAAACAACATTCTCAAAGGTTATAACGTTATTGGCAGAATTGTTTAAACCCTAATTATTTCAGCAACCCATCCAGCTCAGAATGCACCCTTGACTCGAAATCAGCAACACGCCTGACAACAAAAACTTTAAATAGTATATCTGAGTCATACCATTTTATGGCAAGCCCGAGCAAGGAAGAAAACGTGCTAAAACTCATACTGGAAAACAGCCCCCTCAAAGAATGGCATTTCGAAGAGATAGTCCGAGAAGCCAAAGCCACAAAAGCAGTATCAAACAAATGGCTTAAAAAATACACAAAAAAAGGACTGCTGAAAAGAATCAAGAAAAAAGGAAAATTTCCTTACTTTACAGCAGGAAGCAACAACCCCGCTTATCAGTCCTTGAAGAAAATTTACGCCCTAGAACAACTATACAAAAGCGGGCTAATCCAAAAACTATTATCACTCAAAAAAGCCAGAACAATCATCATTTTCGGCAGCACAATAAAAGGCGACTGGTACAAAGACTCAGACATAGACATTTTCATATACGGAAACGCAGACGAGCTTGAAAAAAACACTTATGAACTCAAACTGGGCAGAAACATAGAAATGCACGTTTTCGAAAACAAAGAGGAAATACGAGAAGTCAAGACAGGATTAATAAAAAACATCATCAACGGATATTTCGTAAAAGGCCAAATACAAGACATAGCAGAGGTCGCATGAAAATTGATATTGACGATCTGGACAAAACATACAACCTATGCACGAGCACAGGAAAATTCAAGGAAAAGACACCAGACACAGAATTGATCAGGTCACTAAAAACCGTGGCTGAGAAAGGCCTAGAATTCATAAAAAACAAATCTAAAGACATACCAAAAGACAGCACTGATTGGACATTCGTATTCAGAGACTACTATGAATCACTAAGAGGACTCATTGAAGCATACCTCCTATTCGAAGGCATAGAAGCCGACAACCACCAATGCAAAAACGCATACATCTGCTTTAAGCATTCAGAACTGGAACTCGACTGGGAATTCCTAGAAACAATCAGACTAAAAAGAAATGCAATAAATTACAGAGGACAATTATTGAAGTATGACGACTGGAATATTCTCAGAATAAAGTTTGAACTCCACATAAACCTCTTAAAAAACAAAATTGATGAAAAACTAAAATAATCTCATCCAAGCAGCTGGTCCAGCTCAGAATGCACCCTTGACTCAAAATCAGCAACCCGTTCTCCCTCAGCTTTCTCAGCAGACAAAACAAGCATCAACTTCTTCGCAAGCTCAACATCAAACTCCTTGAACTGGGCAGAATGCTGCTGCAACAAAGAATCCTCAACCTCCTCAACATTCGCCTCCTTGACCATAATGACTTCCAGTTCCTTGCTGGAAAAAGCATTCGTGTTCTTCAAAACAACAAAAGCACCCTTAGCACCAGCTTCGTAGTAAATGTCATTCCAGCGCAAATCAGCAGGACGGCCAGTCTTCAAAGTGCCGGAAACGCGAACAGTAACAATAGCATTATTCACGTTCTGCAACAACTGCTTTCCAATCTCTGCCTCGACCTCAGACAAACTCTTATTCTCCGCATTAACAGAAATGCAAACAACAGGATGCGATGCAAGAGGAATGTGCTGAATGTTTCCATCATTATACAAAACAAAACTGCCCTGCTTCAGCTTCTCCAACTCAGAAAAACTGTTAGGAAAAACAGGACCAGGAAAGACGATGTTCTTGTACTTGCCAATAGACGCCTTGTCAACAACATGAACGTGACCGCCAGCATAATAATCAAAACCAGCAGGCAACAAACTAACAGCCAAAGCATCCATCCCAGCCAAATCCTTAGGCTTCAACTCGGCCAAAGCGCTGTGAAACAAGAAAATCTTGAAGCCAGACTCGTTCTCCAAATACTCACGGGCAAGAAGCTTGTAATAACTCGATTCAAGACCAGCCTTCTTGCCAATCAAGCCAACAATCTTAGCACCGGATTTGTCAAGAGTGAAATGTAATTTAATCCTGTTGTCAGGCAGTTCCTCGCCTTTCGCAACATTAACACCAAGACCAGCATGCTCCAAAACATCAAGCATTGTCTTGCCAGAAGGACTGAAATCATGACTGCCAGCAATAAAGTAAAGCGGGATATCAGCATCGTGCAAACGCTTAAACTGCTCAACAGCCACACGCAAACTGTCAATACCAGGAACAGCAGTGTTGAACAAATCGCCCGAAAGAAGAACAAAATTAACTTTCTCAGACAAACATCTGTCAAAAGCAGAAACAAAAGCCTCAGTATTCGCCATCCTCAACTTAGGCTCACGCCAGCTACCCAAATGACAATCAGCCAAATGTGCGAATTTCATAGCGCCTCCGAACAATAGGCTGCGCTTCTATCCCAATGGGGCCTTAACGCCCGGCCCCCTTGGAACCCCCGACGCATATGAGCAAACTTCATGATAATTTCAACCCTCCAAAACTCTGACGAATTTTAACAACCTTCTTCTCCTCGTGCAAAATCTTAATCGGCATGGCAAAAGGCAAGAAATTACTCGTAACAATCGCTTCACCCTTGTCAAGAGAAGCAATCATACGCTCATCAGAAGACAAATCCTGAGCAGCACTCTCAATAATCGCCTGCCTTTCAGGCTTAAGCTCGATGCCAAGAATTATTTTCGTATTAATATTGGCGAGAATTTCCCTAGGAATCAAAGAAGGCAACTGAGTAATAGCTATCAAGCCAACATTAAACTTACGACCTTCTCTTGCAATCGTGGAAAAAACATTAGGGCCACGCTCAAGAACTTCCTTTCCAAGAACTCTAGGAGCTTCCTCCAAAACAACACTAACAACAGGCCTGCTCTTCATCTCCTGCAAAGAATAAGTCTTATGACGCTCCAAAACCATATTAGCAATAACGCTCCCAATCAAAATCTCAACATTGCCGTGAAAAGAACTCGTATCAATAATAACAGTCTGACCAGATTCCAAAGAATTCACAATATCAGGAACAGTAGTCTGACCAGCATGAGTATCAAAAACACCATTACAAAGAACATCATTGCCATCAACATCCAAACGCAACAACTGCATCAACGTCCTTTTAACAACAGCTAAAGTACCCTCGTGAAAATCCTGCTTAACAGGATGCTCCAGCAAAATAGCACCAATCCATGCATCCTTATACGCATGATAATAAGCAATCAAAGCCTGCCTCTGAGCATCACTCCAATCAACAACACCATCAAAATGACGAGGCAATAACTGACCAAGATTAATCTTCAAAGTACGACCGCCAGGAGGAGGCTCGTGAGCAGTAAAATACACAATCCTGTCAGAATGCAATCTCTCAAAATACTCATTATGAGGATCAAGAACAAGCATAGCAGAAAAATCCTTATCAAGAACATCACACAACAAATTAGTCATCAAAACACTCTTGCCGCGACCAGTAGTTCCTGCAATCAAAACATGATGGCTCAAAGCAAGACGGCCGTCAATAGAAACAGGAACCTCCAACACCTTAGAACCACTCCTAAGCTTTCCCAAAAACAAAGGATTCAAAGGAGCAGTCAAAAAAGAAACATCAGAAGCAAAAATCTCTCTTACCTTGGTGAAAAAAGTAGGCAAAGTCTTTGCAGAACGGGCACACTGCTTTGCAATAAAAGCCAAATTCTTCAAACGAGCAAGAACATAATTACGCAACTTAGCATCCATCAACTCCAACTTCTCATCCTCCTCAAGCTTCAAACCGGAAATAAGCTCCAAATGCTGAGGAGACAACTGGGAGCCATACAACAAATCAAAAACCTGCAGCAACATCTGACCATCAGAAGTATCAGCCATCAACAGCTCGCCAAGCTCCAAAGAAAGCCCGCTCTTCTGCCTAACAAGAATATTCCCAAACTCACCGCCAATAATCAAGCCCTTAGTCACAAGAAAAACTGTTTTTGTGCTCTATATATGCTTTATGCGTCTGGAAAATAATCGTTAGATTTATAACAAAGAACAAACTCATAACATTCAATGAAAAAAGAAGTGCGCTGAAACCAGTTTCAGCTGACTTCTTTTAAGTCATAGAGAATGTTACAATGAAAAAAGAAGTGCGCAAAGCAATGGTACGAGCAAAAGAAATAGAGAAAATA
>CAYUHB010000033.1:0-7048 GCA_964444355.1 uncultured Methanosarcinales archaeon | reverse complement strand
CGAACACCTTCAATTGCCGAGCGTGTGCGTGTTCTGGCACGCCGTGCCCTTTCAGAAGACATAACACTGCTTTGCGTTGAGGAAACTCCTGGCAAATGCCATCGCAGGCTCTTAGCAGAGGAATGCAAAAGATTTGAACCTCTCATTACAATAATTCACAGATAAATCACAACACAATCTTCATAAAATCATAAGCAGCAACAACATTATCAAAAGCAGTCCTCGCGTCTTCCTCGATTTCAGAAGTATTCTTGTACCTCGCGCTAAAATGAGTCAGAACAAGCTTCTTAGCACCAGACTGGGAAGCAATCTGGGCAGCCTCCAAAGCAGTAAGATGACCCCACTCAGCAGCTTTGTCCTTCAAATTACTCGAATAAGTGCTGTCAGCGATTAAAATATCAGCGTTTGAAGCAAGCTTGAAACAATTCTCATTCGGCAAAGTATCAGTCAAAAAGGTAATTTTTTTACCTTTGATAACAGTAGTAGCATCATCTGCCAAAACCTTCTTTCCCTTAAATTCAATATTCTTGCCGCGCTGAAGCTCGCCAAGCAAAGGACCATCAGGAATGCCGAGCTTTTTCACATAATCAACCTTAATCCTTCTCCTATCCTTTTCAATGAACGAAAAGCCAACACAAGGAATACGGTGCTTCATCGGCATACTCTCAAGCAAGAAATCATCATTCTCAAAAAACTTGCCCTCATGAACCTCAGTAATCCTAATATTAAACTTAGCCTCAGACTCAATACCGCCAAACAAAGCCTGGAAATCCTTTTTGGAACCACGAGGACCAAAAATGTCAATAGTCTTGTCCATTTCCATAGCGGAAATCGTCAACAACAAACCAGGCAGTCCAAACACGTGGTCACCATGCCAGTGAGAGATACAGATTTTCGTGACTTTCGACAACGGAATGCCTGCAATCTTCATCTGACGCTGAGTACCCTCACCACAATCAAAAAGAACACCATCTGACTTAAACTGCAAAAACAAAGCGCCGGCATTACGCTCCTTCGTAGGCATCATACAAGCCGTACCCAAAAACGTCAATTGCATACGACGACAACTCTGAATGAGGTTTATAAATATATTGGCAAAAGTATATAAGCTAAAAAATATAGATATGGCCTGAGGTGAATAAATGATAAAAAACCTAAAAATTCTATTTATTGTGATAATCACTCTACTGTTTATTACTGCATGCGCAAAAAAAGAAACTCTAAAAGTTGCAGAAATAAAAGAACCGATAAAAATAGCTATAATCACTCCTTTAACAGGCGATGCTGCGGTTTGGGGTCTTGAAGTTAAAAATGGCGCAGAAATAGCGTATGTTTCTTTTAGATCTCAGAAAATTAATGGAAGAGAAGTGCAGTTATTGTTCGAGGATGATAAATGCGACGGCAAAGAAGGAGTCACTGCAATACAAAAACTAATCAACGTAAATAAGGTTAAAATAACCGGAGGCACAGTATGTTCATCGGTTGCGTTAGCGATAGCACCAATAGATGAAGAGAATAAAATAATACATCTTTCAGCAGGAGCAAGCAATCCCCAAATCACCACTGCCGGAGATTACATGTTCAGAATATGGCCTTCTGATGACTTTGAAGGCAATAAAATAGCAGAATATGCTTCAAACATCCTTTCAATTAAGTCTGTTGCTATTTTGTACGTAAATAATGAATATGGTTTAGGACTTAAAAATGCATTTACTAAGAAATTGACCGATTATAAAGGGACGATACTGATTGAAGAAACATTCGCGCCAAGCAGCAATGATTTTAGGACCCAATTGCTGAAAATCAAAGAAAAAAGCCCAGAGGCAGTTTATGTAGCATCTAATCCTCAAGAAATGCCACAAATTCTAAAACAGATTAAAGAGTTCGGAATATCTTCAATAATTTTGGCAAACGGTCCGGCAATGGAAGCAGTCGATACTATTAAGATTGCTGGCAATAGCTCTGAAGGAGTATATTATGCACAGCCAAGACAAGAAACATCTGAGGATTTTAAAAATAAATATTCTCTGAAATACGGCAAGAATGCAGGCTTTGCTTCAGATCTAGGATATGATGTAACAATGCTATTGTTCAATGCAGTCAAGGATTGCAATGGAGATGACACTTCTTGCATAAAAGAAAAGCTATATGCCATAAAGGATTACAAAGGTGCTTCCTCCATCATATCTTTTGACAATAATGGAGACGTTATAGTTCCATTTGTAATTAAAAAAATCGAGCAAGGTAAAAATATAGTAGTTCAAAATTAATTTTTTAATTTATTTTGTTTATTACTGGATTGTATCCTCTTTTTTTCAATTCTTCAATAGTCTTTTTTGGATTTCTTGGGAAAGTTGTAGCCTGCTCAAAATGAGTTTGATTATGGCCGTTACAAGGGAAGATATTTGCGTTATCTCCAACCCCGGGGTGAACATTCAATGTCGTGCACGTCGCATAATTATCCAATATCCTCAACATTGCAGGCCCATCTCTCTCCGAGCTAACTATGTTTACTGTAGGCATAGCAAGTCTAGCAAGTGCGTAAATTAACTCGTTAAACTTCTCATAATCTCCTATCTTGAGAAGTTCATTTCTTCCTTCGCCGTAAGTTCCTCTATTCAAGAAGTAAGGAATCTGAACTCCTATATTCGTCAATTCGTTTGCGCTCGGCAGGCATATTCTTGCAGGTCTTTTTCCGCACTCCCTTTCGAGTTCTTCTGCGTGCTCTCTTAAACCCTCTATTTCTTCAAGAGGGAATCTGTGCAATCCAAACAATGCTCCCAAACCAACATTATCAAACCCAGCTTTTATCGCCCTCGACTGAGACTGCCTTCTAAAATCATAATCCGCTTTAGGCCCTTTTGGATGCATTTTAGCATAAGTTTCTCTATTGTATGTTTCCTGAAATACTCTGAATTGAAGAGAAGTATTTTTGACAGCGTCTCTCATTTTTATGAATCCTTCGTCTGTTGCTGGTTCAATATTCAATATAATTTCCTCAAGTCCCAGTTCGTCAAAACTCTGAAGATAGGAAACTATCTTGTCAGGCAGTTTTTCCCTTCCTGGAGCGCTTCCGCTCAAGTAGCACATATGGGAGTGCCCGTCTTTCATTACTGCCAAAGTGTCAACTACTGCTTGATCAACAGAAAGTTTTCTCAAAGGATACTCGTTACCGGATTTCATTGCTTTTTTCCTGTTTGGAACGCTTCCAGGACAGTATGCGCAATGGTTTACGCAAGCATCCCACAAATAGCTAACGCCGTAAAAGTGCATATCTTTGCCAAAAATCAATTCCCTGATTTCTTTGGCTTTTTCAAAAACACCTATATTTTTCGCATGTTCGTATGCGTTAGTTATAGCATGAGAGTTTTCGAGATCCAACCCTCTGCCAAACCGGCTTAAAAAATGGTTATATACCTGTCTGGCTTCTACTATTTTAGCCTGAACTTCTGGATTTCTTATGTCAACCTTATACTCTGTTTCTGGTTCGTAAGTTTTCATTTTATTCACCCTATTTGCTACTTCATAGTAGGTAAGGTAGGTATAAGAAATGTTTTAGCTTATATTACGCTAAAACAGAAATATTTATATAAGAATTTACCTAAATGGCGATAATATGACAAATGTAGACCTTAAAGACCGTAAAATCCTGTACGAATTAGACGTTGACAGTAGGCAGTCTTTTAATGAAATTGCTAAAAAAGTTGGCCTATCCAAGGACTCTGTCATATACAGGATAAACAAGCTAAAACAGGAAGGCATAATCAAGCAATTCCAGACAATAATCGATGTCGGAAAATTAGGATTTATTTCATTTAGGCTATACCTTAAACTGCAAAATACAACACCCCAAAAAGAAGCAGAAATTATAGAATTCCTCAAAAAACAGAAACAAATCACCTGGCTGGTATCAATCGACGGAGAATACGACCTGGGAATGTGGGTATTAACCAAATCAATAAAAGAAATGAACGAACTCTGGAAAGAACTTCTGGCAAAATACGTCAATTACATAGACAAGAGGTGGCTTACGATATTTACAAAAGTCTCTTACTTCCCACGAGCATATCTTTTGGGAAAAAAGGAGAATTTTGACGAGTATGTATTTATCACAGAACCCCAAGAGACAAAACAGGACGAAAAAGACGTAGAACTGCTAAGATTACTGGCGGGAGATTCAAGAATTCCCACATTGGAAATATCACAAAAATTGAAAATTTCTCCCAAAACAGCCACAGCAAGAATAAAAGAACTTGAAAAAAAACAGGTCATCATAGGCTACAGAACAATGTTCGACCTGGAAAAATTAGGATACCAATATTTCAAAGTGCACATCAATCTCCATAACGTGACCCCGGAGAAAATCAAAATATTCAGAAATTACGTAAAACTTCACCCAAACATCATATATGATAACGAAGTATTAGGAGGAGACGACCTAGAAATAGAAATACAAACCGAAACCTTATCACACTTAAGAAGCATAATCGACGATATCAAAAAACAATTTTCAGACATTATCAAAAATTATAATTATATAACTTTTTACCAAGAGCACAAATTTGTGTTTTTCCCATTATAAAAATACTATGACACAACCTTTTTAAACAACGCCGAATAAAAAACCAATATGGACGAAATCAAAGCATTGCTCGAAAAAGACGCAATAATGACAGAGAACAGCCCGCAGGCAAGAGAGCTAGCAGAAAAAAGCAGCTACGGCAAGCTCCAGCCAGACGGCAGAGTAAGACTATGCTACCTTGAAGCAGTCTATCTTGCAGAAAAACAGAAGCTCATAGTACTTGACGGAAAAAACAAAACAATACCCTACGAAGACCTCTGCAAAAAAGCAGCAAAAAAAGAACACGACTTCTGGACAAGATACCCGGTATTCAGAGACTTCAGAAACAGAGGATACGTAATCAAAACAGCACTAAAATTCGGAGCAGACTTCAGAATATATGAACGAGGCATAAAACCAGGAGAAGACCACGCCAAATGGATAGTCTACCCGGTCAAAGAGTCAGCAACAATGACCTGGCAGGAATTCGCAGCAAAAAACAGAGTAGCACACAGCACAAAGAAAAAGCTGCTTATGGCAGTCGTAGATGATGAAGGAGACGTCAGTTATTGGGAAGTACGTTGGTTAAGACCATAAATTAATATAAATCAGCAGGTCAAACATTTTCTTATGGAATACAGAGACAAAATACTGGCACTCGCACAAACAAGCCCGCTACTGCCAACCTCTGTAGCAAAAGCACTAGCCACAAACAGCATAATGGCAGGAGCAATGCTCTCAGAAATGTGCTCAAAAGGACTGCTCAAAACCTCTGCACTAAGAGTAGGAGGCTCACCGCTCTACATCATCCCAGGAAAAGAAGAACAACTACTAAACTACCTGCAATCACTAAACGAAAAAGACAGAAGAACAGTCCTGAAACTACAGGAAGAAAAAATAATCAGGCAAACAGAAGCAGACCCGCTCACACAAGTCTCACTCGCACAAATCAAAGACTTCGCAAAACCACTCACAGTAACATACGAAAACAAACAAGAAACCTTCTGGAAATGGTTCTCCATAGAAGACAAAGAAGCAGAAGAACTAATAAGAGTGAAACTGGAAGGCAAGCCAATCGCAAAAAAGATAGAACAGACAAAAATACCAGTAGAACAGCCAAAGCCGGTCGAACAGAAAACGCTAACAGAAAAATCAATCGAAAAACCAATAGAAAAAGCCGAGAAGCCAAAACCCTTACCAGCAGGAGACTTCTGGCAACAAACACAAACATTCCTCACAAAAAACAACATAATGCTAACAGAACAAACAACAATCAAGAAAAAACTCGAATTCGACCTGATAATAGAACTCCCATCACCAGTAGGCAAACTATCATATTACTGCAAAGCAAGAAACAAGAAAAAAATCACAGAAGGAGACATAAGCGCAGCATACGTACAAGGACAAATCAAAAAACTACCAGTCATATACCTAACAAACGGAGAATTAGACAAGCAGGCAAAACAAGTGCTCGCACAACTGAAAGGAATCACAATAGCAAAGGTGTAAAATGGGAGTAAACTTCAAAGACATCATAATCAAACACCCGATAACACTAGAACAGTTATCCGGCAAAATTCTCATAGTAGACGGAAACAACATGCTATACCAGTTCCTCAGCAACATAAGAGCAAGAGACGGCACACTATTCACAGACCACCACGGACACGTCACCAGCCACTTAATAGGACTATTCTCGCGCGCCACAAACCTGATGCAAAAAAACATCAAACTAGCATTCTGCTTTGACGGACAAGTACCAGAACTAAAACACAAAGAACTCGCAAGAAGAGCAGAAGTAAAACAAGAAGCACAAAAAAGATACGAAGAAGCCCTGGCAGTAGAAGACACAGAAGAAATGAAAAAATACGCAGCAAGAACATCAAGACTAACAAAAGAAATGATAACACAAGCAAAAGAACTCCTAACAGCACTAGGCATACCCTGGGTGCAGGCACCAAGCGAAGGAGAAGCACAAGCATCACACATAGCCAAACAAGGACACGGATGGGCAGTCTCATCACAAGACTACGACAGCCTGCTATACGGCACGCCAAGACTCATACAAAACCTGTCAATAGAAGGCAGAAGAAAAATACCAGGAAAACTCGCTTTCAAAACAATAGAACCAATACTGATAGACCTTGAAGAAAACCTGAAAGCACTCGGACTAACAAGAGAACAACTAACCTATTTAGCAATGCTTGTGGGAACAGACTACGCGCCAGGAGGAGTAAAAGGCATAGGACCAAAAAAAGGACTAAAAATAGTAAAAGACCACAAAATTGCAGAAGAAATATTCACAAAACATCCACTCGAGAACTGGAAAGAAATACTCGAACTATTCAAAACAATGCCGGTAACAGACGACTACAAACTCGAATGGAAACCAGTAGACAGAAAAAAACTCTATACCTTCTTAGTAGAACAACACGATTTCGGAAAAGAACGAGTCGAAAAAGTGATGGACTTAATAGCACCAGCAAA